>CALMHE010000284.1 GCA_937863865.1 uncultured Anaerolineaceae bacterium
GATAACCTGACACCCATCTACAAGTCATTACGCACCAGCTCGGCGTAGTGTACGTCGAACACCTGCCACTCCTCCAAGCTGCTGGTGTAGCCGGGGTCCAGTGTATTGGGCGGGGTAATGGTCATGTGAAGGACGGATTCGCCGGAGACCTGCCCCAGAACAGGCTGGGGTGCCAGACAGGTAAACAGCAGGCTGAACAACACAAATCC
Source organism: uncultured Anaerolineaceae bacterium (assembly GCA_937863865.1). Classification (GTDB taxonomy): domain Bacteria; phylum Chloroflexota; class Anaerolineae; order Anaerolineales; family Anaerolineaceae; genus CALMHE01. Next base: position 210 of record CALMHE010000284.1, read on the forward strand.
AGCCATGAATTTGAGGTATTTTTTCATACGTACACCTCCACTCTTAACCAAACCGAATATAAGAAGAAAATTTAAGAAACCCCCGTATTTAAATCAATAGTACAACGAATGGGAGCCAGATTCAATAGAATATTTATATTATTTTCCAGATCAGCAGTGGCATGGCGTCCCGGCGGATGGGCAATCCATCCCGGTGGGCTGGTTTATCCGCTCTGGTTCATCGCCAACCGCACCATAGTCCCCCAGGCAGCATGCAATGCCCGCGCCCGGTGGCTGATGCGGTTCTTCTCCTCTATGACCAGTTCCGCCATCGTTCTTCCCCATTCCGGCAGCAGGAAGATCGGGTCGTAGCCAAATCCATGGCTGCCGCGTTCCTGCGGGATGATCTCGCCGGGGCAGTCGCCATCCGTAAAATAAATCTCGCCGGAGGGCAGCGCCAGTGCCACCGTGCAGTGAAAATGCGCCCGCCAGGGACGCGGTATGCCCTGCAGGCGGCTCAACAGGTGGCGCCGCCGGTCTGCATCCGTGGGGTGGTCAAGCGGGGCATAACGCGCCGAGCGGATTCCCGGTTCGCCACCCAGCGCGTCCACTTCCAGACCGGTATCATCCGCCAGCGCCGGCATACCCGAAGCCCGGCAGAATGCCTCCGCTTTGATGCGGGCGTTTTCCGCATAGGAGGCACCATTTTCGTCCACGTCCAGGTTAATTCCCAGCTCCTGCGGGGAGATAAATTGCACCACGGCGGGTGAATGGGCATCCAGCGCGCCCAAAATGGCTTGCATTTCAGCCAGTTTGCCGGGATTGGTGGTGGAAAGCATAATTTTTATCATAAACATCATAAATAATGCAAATAATTGACTTGTTAAAACAACCATGCTATAATGTAGCGGAATTATACCCCCGGGCTTGTTTTAACTGTGAATTTGCCGCGTTACCCTCTCCGTATTAACATTGGATTCCTTCTAAACCAGCCGGTTGGCACAGGGCGGGACATCCACTTTGAATTTCCGGCTCTACGGTTATCGCCCGACTTGATCGTTCAAAATTTCACCGGGAAGGCGCATATTACACGCATGGCGCAGGGTTTGCTGGTTGAATTTGCCTGCACTGGAAAAGCACAAATGGAATGCGTGCGCTGCCTGGCGGAATTTAATCAAACCCTGTCCGCCTTTTTTCAGGAGGTTTTTGCATTTCGCCGGGAACAGGTGACCGAATCCGGTCTTTTGGTGCCGGAGGACGGCAACATCGACCTGGCTCCCCTGGTTAGCGAGTATATGCAACTGGAAATTCCCATTAAACCGCTGTGCCGCCCCGATTGTTTGGGGCTGTGTGTGGTGTGCGGCGCCGATTTAAACACGGAAACCTGCGAGCACCAAAAAACCATCCGGGTTTCGCCCTGATCCAATATCTTTACAGGAGTATCCCAGCCGATGATATGGGAAATGTGGGGCAATCGATCAGTAAACAACTGGAATGACCTTTCTGCGGGGATTCTGGTTTCTTTAGCCACTCTAGAGGAGGGTGTGTGAATCCGATCCGACATAAACGCAGCATGGAAGGGATGAGAACCCTGTCGGACAAAGCGGATCTTCAAGGATACCTGACCACCGATGACCTGGTGGAGGTGTATCCGGATGTCTGCCAGGATTCAGAGCGGATCGAGGCGCTGCTTCTGGCTCTGCGCAGCCGCGGTGTGGACGTGGTATACCGCGATACTGTGGTGGAGGAGCCCGAGGATGACGCCATCCTGGAGGATGAACCCGATCCTTTCATGAGCCTGGAGACAATTTCGTCCGACGACACCATTGGTTTGTATCTGAAAGAAATGTCGCGTGTGCCGCTGTTGAAAATGGAGGAGGAAATCAGCCTGGCAAAGCGGATTGAGAGCGGTCGGAAAGCCCGCTGCCTGCTGGATGACACCCACGGACACCTCGCAGCCCGCCGCCGGGAGGAACTGCAGCTGCAGGTTGAGGATGGACAGCTGGCACGCGAACACCTGATAAAAGCCAACACCCGCCTGGTGGTCAGCATTGCCAAGCGGTACATCGGGCGCGGGGTGCCCTTCCTGGATTTGATCCAGGAGGGAAACCTGGGCTTGATGAAGGCGGTGGAAAAATATGAATACCAGCGCGGTTTCCGTTTTTCCACCTACGCCACCTGGTGGATCCGGCAGACCATCTCGCGGGCGATTGCTGACCAGGGGCGGACCATCCGCGTGCCGGTGCACATGGTGGACCGCATCCGCCTGCTGTACCGTCAGACCCATGAACTGGAGCAGACGCTGGGGCGCGTGCCCACCTCGGAGGAGCTGGGGGAGGTGCTGGGCGTGACCTCCGAGAAGGTGGAGTGGATGCAGCGGGTTTCCTGGCTGCCACTCTCCCTGGAATCACCCATTAACGAGACCGAGGAGGATTCCGAGCTGGGTCTATTTGTCGAGGATCAGAGCGCCCCCACCCCCATCGAAAGCGCATATAGCATATTGCTGCGGGAAAAAATTGAGGAAGTGCTGGAGACGCTGTCGCCCCGCGAGTCGCGCATTTTACGTCCGCGCGTCGGCTTGTGAAATGGTT
>CALMHE010000285.1 GCA_937863865.1 uncultured Anaerolineaceae bacterium
GGTCAGGGCGAAGCGGTCATCGTCGAATGGCTGGACTGACCGGAGCCGGCTGATGCGCGTCCTCGTCACCGGATCCACCGGTTTCATTGGTGCCGCCCTGTGCCGGGCGCTCCTGGCGAACGGTCACCAGGTGCGCGCCTTTCACCGTCCCACCAGCAACCCGCGCCTGCTGCTGGATCTGCCGGTTGAACACGCTCTGGGCGACCTCAGCCGCCCGGAAACGCTGGATGATGCCGCAGCCGGCATGGAGGTTGTCTTTCATGCAGCCGCCCAGTTGGGCAGGTCCGGCGAGGGGCTGGCGCGCATGTATGCCATCACCGTGGAGGGGACGCGGGCGCTGCTGCAAGCCTGCCGCCGGGCAGGGGTGGAGCGCCTGGTGTACACTTCCAGTGTGGCTGCCCTGGGGGTGCCGGAAAAAGCACCGCATGCCGCCGGGGCGATGTTGATGGACGAGAATCACTCCTGGAATTACCGCCCGGACCACTGGGCATATGGGTACACCAAACACCTGGCGGAAATGGAGGTGCAGAAGGCGGTGGCTGAGGGTCTGGATGCGGTGATTGTCAATCCGTCCTACGTGCTGGGTGCGGGGGATGTGTACCGCCAGTCCAGTTCGCTGATCGTGCGGGTGGCACAGGGCAGGCAACCGGTGCTCACCGAGGGCGGTCTGAACTTCGTCCACCTGGATGACGTGGTGGCGGGTCATTTGGCGGCGCTGGAGCGCGGGCGCACCGGCGAACGCTACATCCTGGGCGGGGAAAACCTGTCCATTCCCAAAATTGTGGAGAAAATTGCCGCCGTGGCAGGGGTTTCAGCCCCCAGGGTGATGCTGCCGCCGGGTCTGCTGCGCAGGCTGGCAATTCCGCTGGGCTGGCTGGAGGGTTTTCTGGATCTGCCGGTGCCGGCGCAGTACTTCCGCCAGGCTGGCGATTATTATTATTACGATATCCGCAAGGCGAAAGATGAACTGGGCTTGCTGCCCCCGCTCCCGGTGGACGCGGCAATCCGGGCGGCGTATGAGTGGTTTGTCAACGTGGGGGCAATCAGGAAACAGGGTTAATAAAAGGGCTGCCCGGTTTTTGGACAGCCCTTTTTGGTTAACAAATCAACTTATTCGGAGCAATGACCCGGACCGATCAAGCCCCGGTTATATTGATCCAGGGTGGATGCCAGGGCGGTCATAATCGCCTTCTCATCCTTGGTGAAGTGGTAATCAAAGGTGTAGGTGTTCAGCCAGTATTCAGCCTCTCCCATTGTGACGGCAATGATGGAGACATCCGCGCCATTTAATTCATTCAACACGGCGGCAATATACTGTTTTGCCAGAATGACATAGGCGTTGCCGCCCCTGGGATTTAACCACAACATCTGGTACCAGGATGTTCCCACATTGCCGAAGAACTGGGTGTTCTCGCCGATCAGCGCCCAGGTGTCATCATAGGGAGCCGGACCGTAGATGGAGTGGGTCTTCCAGTAACCCTGGGTCAGTGAACAGCCTTCATCGCAGGGAGTCTCAACTTCCACCGTCCATTCATCAATGATGGTCGAAAGATCGTCGAGGGTCAGGGTTGCGGTATTGACGGTCGGGACCAGGGTGCATTCCTCACCCCCCACGAAGTCATGGCTGTAGGAGACAGTGTATGGAGAATCTTCTGCGCATACCTCACCCATATCGCCGTAGAGCGTATCGGTCAGGTCAACGCATTCGTTGACCACGGTTCCAGGGACCAGGGTGACCGGCACGGTTGTCTGGGCAGCCAGTTCAGTATCTCCTTCTGAATTGATCTGGCGGTAGACGGATACCGTATTGGTTGCCGGAACGTCACCTGTCACCACAGCCGAGTAGGTGCAGTTGATGATATGACCTGGAGACAGATAACCGGGCAAAGGATAATCGCAGGTGATGACCGCCCCCGGAATGGACTCCTCAATCGAGGTGATGTAGGGGGTCATTATGCCTATGTTTTGTACGGTGATGGTTCCACTGACGGTGATGTCGGTGTCAATCACATCGGTCACCCAGGCGGTTACATCATAGTTGACTGTGAAGACTTGACCGGGCATCAGCAGCAGGTAAGTCTGGTCAGCCACCTTGGAGAGATCCCATATGTATTCGCGGTCAAAGGAAGCTTGAGCTGTCTTGGTAACATCCAGAATCAGGGTGTTGATTGTGATGGGGGGTTTGATTCCAGCCGCCTCAACGTGAGCTGCTGTCGAAAACAGGCTGAAAATCAACAGGAATAACATGACTTTGGCGATGGTTTTCATACGAACTCCTTTCAAAACAAAAAAAATGAATAATGGAAGCATAGGTTGAATGCTGGTCACAGTCAAGGCAGATGAGACATACCTTCCCTCTGCCTGCATCCGGTTTTTAACAAAAAAACCAGCAATCCATGGGATTGGGTCGGTTTCGCCATTGGCTCCCTGGTGGTCTTCCCCGTGTGCACGGGTTGGGCGACCATATCTTACCGCCAGTTCACAGCCATCCCTGTTCAATTATCATCCGGGCGCCTGTTATGCAGGCTGCCGGATATAAATATATTAGCATAATATTGACAAAAATAATAGTAGTTAAATTTAAATTAATGTAGAATCGGGAATATTTTAAGATTTATTAATTTTGGAAAAAGGGATTGAATCTGGGATTAATGATCAATTATAAATAGAACAAATGTTCTTATATTACTTGGATAAGGCATCCCAGCTTTTCACCCGGCGGTTAATCGTAAACAGGAAGACAAGACAGAGCAGCGCCAGGAGAGCCAAAATTCCCTCAATCTGCCAGGTGCCCCAGCCAGCCAGGACGAGGCGCACAGCCAGGGCATCCGTAAAGGCGTGCAGCAAAACGGCGCCGGCGAACCACAACCAGCCCATCCGGGGGGCGCGGCTGCCTTCGCGGGGGTTCAACGCCAGCCAGACCATCACAGTCAGGGTGATTTGTAAAATGATGGCGAACAGACGTTCGGCGGCGCCAGCCAGCGGCAGGTGGAAGGGTGTGTTAAAAAAGGGATCCAACTGTGCCTTTGCCTGGGCAAGGGACAGCGTGTCCAGACCGCCGCTGCCTCCGCCGCGCACGACCAGCATGATCATCAGATTGATCAGGGTCATCACCCCCACAAGGAGGGATTCCATGCCGCCGTGCCCGGCGCCCAGGGTCAGGGCGGCTTTCCAACTGGTGCCGCGCTGCTTGAGCAGTTTGAAGCCCACCCAACGGGCGGATTCCTCGCATAACCCCGCCAGCAATCCGAGGAGGATGGCGTAGTTCAGTGGGTAAATGGATGGGTCCAGCAGAAATTTCAGGTTGGAAGGCAGCAGGTTGATGAAGCTGAGCAGGGGCAGGTGGACCATTTGCGAGCCGATGAAAGTCAGCACACCGGTCAGCAGGATAATCCAGCCGGGCTTGAAGCGCCGCAGAAGGATGACCGCCAGCGACACCGGCGCACCGATCTGGATGAGGATGGTGAGGATATGGGAGAAAATGACCACGGGAAAACCTTTCGGCTATTATAACCCAGGGAATCCATTCATGGATTTGCAGGTTTCACGTGAAACATCCTTGCGCAGGGTGCGGTCGGAGTGTGACCCCACCACCCCATGTTGCAGATCCCAGCATAGCCCCGCAATGACCGGCGGAGCGCAGGAGCTTTGGCGAATGCTCAACGGCGGGGTGAATCAAAACCCAACCGGCATCCGGTCATAAATGAATTTATAAAAATTAACCACGACGAATGATTTTTGGGCACATTCCATATCATAGAAAAGCCCCCAGAAGGAACAATACAATGATTGAAAAAACCATTCCTCCTAATACCAGGGAATAATTTTTCGGTTCAATCTGCCCCTCCCGATCCATTTTTCTGATCAGCGGGAATAAACGCCAAAAAAAGGACAGGGTCGCAATTGCCAGCGCCAACAGGCTTAATCGCTGCAGGTTGAGGTCTGCAAACAGGACAATACCCGCCAGCAGGAACAGGAAAATTAATTTCGCGCCAGCCACCCAATAAACCAGGTATTTTACAAAATCATGAATTTCCGGGTACTGTTTGGATTTCTCCCAGGCGGAAAACACACCCACCGCATTGGCTCTTTTTGATCCGGGGGCAAAATATAATGCAAGCACATTGGATGTCTCCAGAATGATGAAGCCGAAAATGATAATTTTTGCAATCATGTTGTGATCTCCGAAAGAATATGATCCCATGATGGAAAATCAACAGGAAAAAGACTTCAGATCATCATTCCGGGTACACAGGGAAATATTTTTACAGGCAGGCTTCCTTTTCGACTGTCCATTCCAGCCGGTGGAATCCTGCATTTCGTGAAAATATGATCCGGCAGGAACCCGGGAAGGTCACGCTTGTCTTTTATTGGATTGCTTGATGATGCTTTGGGTTGCATACCAGCCTGTCAGCATCGCGATGGGCACACCGGCAGGGGAATACGCCCATTGACCTGCTTGATAAACATTGGGAATGGGGGTCAGGACAGATTTTGGAATATCCTTCAATGTATTAATTACAGGTGGGGGTGTTTCAAACGACCACCCGGTAATCGCACCCTCAGAGCTCCCAACTATTTTTTGGATGGTCAGTGGAGTGGAAGAAAATTGAAAAAGGATGTCTTCAGCGATGTTTTTATAAATCGATTCTGAAAGGATGCGGATTACCTGGTTTTCAAAGGTTTTTTTGAATTCATCATACCAACCGGCTTTCTCGACATGTTTAAGGATCTGATAATCAAAAAGACAGCTTATCATCAAGCCTGTTTGCCCCTGCGGGGCAAGGGTCTGATCCCGAAGGACGGGTACCGAAATTTCGTAGGTATTCAATTGGAGATATTTTTTCAACCAATCGAGGATTTCCTCTTTCGATAGCCGATCGAAATTTTCAATCAAACGAAGCCTTTCTGCCTGGTTTGTCTCTCCCAATCCTTGCCGGGAAGGGGTGTAGAATAAATGCTCTCCTCCATTCTGGCGAAAATATGAAGGCGGGCGGTTGACAGCAAGGTACAGGATGAAGGTTGATTCAGCCCCCCTGGAGGATTCTATTCGCTGGGATTCGGTTTCAATTTTGGCGGTCGTGTTTACATCCAATCCGACCATATTCAGACAGCGATACATCGTTTTCAAATCCGCCGCCCAAATCAAATGATCATAGGGATAAGCCTGTCCTTGCGAGTCAATTACTTTGAATTCAGATGGAATAATTTCCACAATGTTCGTATTGAGTTTCAAATCCCCGCCCCGGGCAAGGATTTTTTCTTTCAAGAGATTGCCCAGAGCGCCTGTCCCACCCTTTGGATAGAAGTAATCCAGGTAGACATAAAAATACCCCAGGGCAAAATAAGTGGGTGTTTTTCTAAAAAAGTGCTGGATGATGATGTCCATCAATGATGGATTGGCTGTGAGACTCTTCAGAAAATCCTCCATTGGCATATTGTATTGATTCATTTTTCTTAACACTTGTAAAAACTTAAAGGTCCAGGGGATTAATTTTCTGAAAATAAATTAACTTACTGGTAAGATCTTTTAAAATGGAAAATGAAGTAAATGCAAATACCGAAGATACAGTTCTGCAGCTTACAGATATAAAAAAGTCATTTGGAAATTTTGAAGTCTTAAAAGATGTGAATCTCAAAGTTAAGAAAGGCGAAACTGTTGTACTG
>CALMHE010000286.1 GCA_937863865.1 uncultured Anaerolineaceae bacterium
GTGTTACGTTCCATTTCTGTGGGGTCACCAGTCAGATATTTCTGAACAAGTCCCGTTAATCTGATAACTTCCCACATGTTGAAATCACTATTGGATGCAGGTCCATCTGTCCCCAAAGCGACCTTTACCCCCGATCTTAATAACCGGGGGACATCCGGCATTTTCATCGCCAATTTCATGTATGTCTTGGGCGTGTGGGCTACGTAAACATTTTTACAACATAAAATATCATAATCACCTTCATCAAGTACATTGCAATGTGCAACAAGAGTTGGTGCTGGAAGATCAAACAAACCTATATCATTGAGGTATGCCACTGGAGTTTTGCCGTGTTTGTTGATCGAATTAATCATTTGCTCATTCGATTCACTTAGGTGGATATGCGCACCTACTCCAAATCTGCAGGCTTCCCCAACATATTTCTCTAAAACTATCTGAGGTACCATATATGGAGAATGTGGACCAACCACTGTCCGTATTCTGCCATGAGCTGCATTATTCCACCTATTAACAAAAGACATCGTTTCATCAAAGGATATCCCCCCAAGTTCATGCTGGCTGGATGTCCCAAAATGACACCAAGCCAGCAATCCCTTCATTCCACTCTCTTCAATAACCCTTGCAACATGATCCATCCAAAAATAATGGTCAGCAAAACCTACGACCCCGGTCTTTATCATTTCCAGAGCAGCCAGACTCGTTCCCCAATAAATATCATCTTCTTCCAGGGCGGATTCAGCCACCCATATTTTCTTATTTAACCAATCCTCAAATGCCAGGTCTTCCGCCCATCCTCTTTCAAGCGTCATGGCAGCGTGCGTATGGGCATTATCTATAGCTGGCATGACTAAACAATTCCGACCATCAATGCCTTCATCTGGAACGAATGATTGTGGAATGTCTCCAACAGCGGTTATCAAATCATCGGTGAAAAATATCGATGAATCCTGGATAAGTTTTGAGTCATGTCCCATTGTAAGAAGTGTCACATTTTTAATTAGTGTTTTCATAACAATCTCACTCTCCACTGGGCATCTTGTTTCAGTAAAAATGCAACTTTATATTTTACTTTTCGTATATTTTTTATGGAGGATAAAAAGATGGCGAACAATTCTGAACGTAAATCCATTCCATGGTTTTTATGGCCATTTTGGGCAATTTGGAAGTTGGTAATTTTTATCATCGAATTAACCGGCAGGATTGTGGGGGCAGTTTTGGCTTTGGTCTTGATTATCATCGGGATCGTTCTCAGCGCGACCATTATAGGTGCCATCATCGGTGTCCCATTAATTATTTTCGGGGTTTTGTTGGGCATTCGGGCTATATTTTAACCATTTGATCACAGTCAAATCGGGTGGACATCTTAGCCTGCCCTTTTTTTATATTCCAAAAAACATATCTGGTTTACTGAAAGGAATAATTGCCATAATAACTGCAGGGCGATACAATTCTTCCCGTGTGATGACATCATTTGTAAGAATTCCAAT
>CALMHE010000287.1 GCA_937863865.1 uncultured Anaerolineaceae bacterium
CCGGATCATCAGGCCCCTGGAAATCCTGTGGGGTAATTTAAAAATTATGGCTATGGAATTGACCATCACCGAGGCAAATTATCAGGGTGCATGTCCCATGACTCTGGATATCAGCGGCTGGATTCAGACGGATGGAGTGGGTTCATTCACCTATGTTTTGGAGGCTGGGGCAAGTACACCAAATTTTCAATTTGTCCTGCCCCCGCCTGTATTGACATCCAATTCACTTTGGGGTTTGCAGAGGCTGGATGTGTCCTTCTCGCTGGATATCACTGATTCTGTGGATGGCTGGATCCATTTACGGGCGGAAGGACCGGTCAACCATTTGAACAGCACCGATATCCCCATTCATATTCGTTGCCGTTGATCTCACTGGATTGGCTTGAATATTGCATCAGAAGGATTGCCTAAATCGACACTTGAGATTGCATCTGGCGGAATAAATGAGATTAACCTCTGTATGTTACAATATATCTGGAGTAATCATTAAAATAGAATCGATTAATCTTTATGATGAGGGAGGCGTTTCCCCCAATTCTGAAATTCCAAACCTTGTTATCCGGGAGAACACAATTGCATCATGGAAGAACTTGATCTTGGCAATCTGACTTTTGGAGCCCAACAAATTGTGCGCGCTGTTTCCGAGAAGAAACAGACAAACCAGGTTCATCCGGGTATAAATCTTTGGATGATGATATTATTGGAACGTCATGGTCCCATGATTGAGTCCATGGTTGCCGGTTTAGTTGTTGAAGATTTAAAACGTTCCTTGAGCGAAAAAATTCAAAATGGGGATAATGGGAAACCACTCAAAATTGAAGACCTGGCTCAGGCAGCCGGGGAACGTGCCCGGAAGCGCGGCAAGGCACAGGGTACGGAACGTGATGTTGCGGCGGTCATTCTGGTTCATGGAGGATACGAACCAGCGGATTCACAGACCTACGTGCCGCCTGTAAAAGGAGAAACATCCTCATCTGACGGGGATCTTATGAAAACTGGTCAAACCAAATCGGAAACCAGTTCCACACCCAACCTTGACAAATTCGGTCGAGATCTTACTCGGGAGGCGCGCGAGGGAAAACATTCCTCAATTATTGGGCGTCAGAATGAGATCGAATGCATGGAGGAAATCCTGTGCCGGCGCACAAAACGCAACCCGGTTTTGATAGGACCGGCAGGGGTGGGAAAAACTGCCATCGTGGAAGGTTTTGCATACCGAATCGTACAGGGAAAGGTTCCCAATAAGTTGAAGGATACCCGGTTGATCGCCATCCAACCCTCCGTACTGGTGGCGGGTGCCAACATGGCGGGTGAATTGGAAAAACGAGTTCAGGCTGTCATCAAGGAAGCCTCACAACCTGGCATTATTTTGTTTATTGATGAAATTCACACCATCATGGGCAGCGGGGGGATGATGGGACTGAGCGATGTGGGCAGTTTATTGAAGCCTTCACTGGCGCGGGGAGAGATTGCCTGCATAGCAGCAACCACAAATGAAGAATACCGCCGATTTATTGAAAATGATTCAGCCTTGGAGCGGCGTTTCAATCCCATCCGTGTTAATGAATTGTCCCCGGAAGAGACTCTGGAAGTATTGAAACAATTACGTGATTTATTTGCCAAGATCAATGGAATCAATGCAAATGACGATGTATTGAATTGGCTGGTTCACTTTGGAGATCAATACATGCGCAACCGGCATTTTCCTGATAAGGCGGTGGACTTGCTGGAACAGTGTGTCGCTCATGCGGAGAGTCAGAATAAAACTGAGGTCATCTTTACAGATGCCCAGGAGGTTGCTCAGCGCATGGTGGGTATGCCCCTGGCATTGGAAGACCGGTTGAAAAAATTGGAAAAACAATTGCTGGCACAAGCCTTGTTGGGACCGGATGAGGTAAATGCGGTCATTAAACGTTTGAAAGTGACAATGCGCGGGTTGGATATTCGATCCAATCGACCCAATGCCATTCTTTTGCTCGTGGGAGACGTCCGTAATAACAGCGATCAACTGGCAAGGACAATCGCGGAAGCCATGTATGGGGATGAAAATCGTGTAATTTCCATAGATTTCAGCCGCATGGTCCATCCGGAAGATGTCAACCTGTTGGTGGGTGCCCCGCCGGGTTATGTAGGGTACACGGATAGTCTGCCCCTCCACCAGTTATCCCAGATTCCATGGTGCGTGCTTCGGTTTGAAAATATTGATGCCTGTCATCCCCATATCCGTGAAGTTGTCACGCAAGCTTTTCGGGCTGGTTCATTAATGGATGGGCGGGGAAAATCCATGTATCTCAGCGATACAATTGTCCTGCTGAGTGCTGACATAACCCTGGAGACCCACCGCAATATCGGTTTTTTTCAAGCGGAGGATGCCATTGAAATGGAAGATGTAAAAATGGCTGTCCGTCGCAGTATCGGCGAGGATCTTGAAAACCTGCTTGATCTGGTTCTGTTTGGTATCGCAGGAACAGGATCTATCTCCCAGGATTGGATCCATGAAAATTTATTAAGCGATTTGGAAAAACGGTATTCCAAGCAGGGATTAATTCTCTCCTGGGATCAATCCATTGAAAACTGGTTGATGGATGTTCTCTCCCAGGGATTTAGTGAATCGGATTGGGTGAACTGGGTTGATCATATCCTTACTCCAGCGGTCATTGACCTGCTTCCATCGAGCAAGTCGACTCAAAAATTAGCAGTTATCGTAAAAATGATGGATGGACAAATTTCAATCGTTCAACAGGAATAGGAGACTGAGCCATGGAATTTCAAACGGATGCCCATAAACAAGTGTATGAAAAGATTGCACCCTGGATCAAAGAATTATTTGGAACCTTTTCATTCGCCCGTGAGGATGTGCCCTCCTTCGGCTTGGCGGTTGGCAGTGCTTTTGTTCAGGTGGGAGTGATTCCCTGGGGCGATGATGATGCTACCATCACCACCCGGTCCTATGTTGTAACGGGCGCGGAAATCACCCCGGATTTGATGCATTTTCTCCTGCGGGAAAACGATAAAATGCGTTTTGGCGCTTTTGGGATTGACCAGGATGGAGATATTTTCTTTGAACACACAATAGTAGGTTCCTCGTGTGACAAGGAGGAATTGAAATCCTCGATTTTGGCAGTTGTGTACACAGCTGATCAATACGATGACCAAATCATTCAAAAATGGGGTGGTCAGCGTGCAGTGGACCGCCGGTAAAAAGGAAGGATTCCGTACAAGGTTGATCTGATAAATCGTCCCGATATGGAATCCAAAATGGAATTATCCTGTGTTTGATTTATATTCATATACTCTACATTATTCAAATGGCAAGGACCTGGGTGAATTGCCGGGATTGCTGGTCCAGGCAGCTCCCAGTAAAACCACGCGCAACCGCAGGCGGGATATCTTTTTTGCTTTACTGACCATCAAGGGCAGTAAAGCCATCCCTGCGGATAAAACCAAGGAATTCCTGCAAAAGGCAGCCAAGATATATTATAAAGCGGAAGGCTCCCTGACTTCCGGATTGAAAAATGCTGCCAGGTTTCTCCATGATACATTGGTGGAATGGTACAAACAGGAAGGGGGAATCCCCAACGATTACCAGGGTCTGTTAAATTTGGCAGTTGTTCATCAGGACGTTGTATTTCTGGTGCACTCCGGACCCACCCACTCTGTGGTTTTCCGCAAATCTGGTGTGGAAATAATATCAGAACCTCAGGAGGAGGATCAGCACTGGTTTGGGGTTGGTGACGTCCCTTATCTGAGATATTATCAGGTGGGGTTGGATACTGGCGAGACCATCGTTTATTCCCCCCGACTGCCAGCTGGTTGGACACCACAAACTCTGGCAGGTCTGCCTTCCGGTTCCGGGAGGGAAGCTTTACGCCGGCGGCTGTTGATTCAATCTGAGGGAAATACCAGCGCGGCGATCTTCCAGGTTCAAAAAGGCAACGGTAATATCCATCCATTATTGTATCGTCCAGCCGGGACCCAAGCCCCATCTGGTGGGGATGATTCTTCCAGTCCGGTTCCTTCCATGGCTGATAAATCTTCGCCTGTTGTTTCCGATAAATCGACTGCATTACGTGAATCATCAACTCCAGTAATATTGGGAGCAACATCCACACCGGCAGCGACCGGTGAATCATCCTCCCAATTTGGCAAATCAAGCCCCATGTGGAGGCAGGAGGCAGCCCGGGTTGGTTTGGGGGTGGAGGGATTCCTGAAACGTATGGGCAGAGGTGTGCAGACATTTTTAGTTCGCCTGCTGCCGGAACAGAAGGACACATTACCCAAACTCACAACTGCCACCATGTTATTTATACCCAT
>CALMHE010000288.1 GCA_937863865.1 uncultured Anaerolineaceae bacterium
TATATTAACATTTTAATATGGAATTTCCCGTTCAGCAATTGGGTCATTTATCATATTTCGTGGATAAAAGTACTTGACAGATCTCAAAAAACCTCTTTAATTAAAATGTCTCACTTTTTATTAATCAATACAACCCGCGCAAAACAGCCGTCTCATGCATTGAAAAGGTTTGTCTGGACGGAAGAAGAAAGAGACAAAACGGTATAACCAATCCCATCATTTGACCATTTCAATCTGTATCGAACCAGGGTTGACCCGGATTGGTATTTCCCAGTTATTTGAGTGTTTTACTCATTCAATTACATAGTTTTAATTTAACTGAAAGGAGGTGCCCGGCATAAAACCTGAGTTTTTGGGTATCGAACCTCATATCCTTTCTGCTTTGTTGTTGAAAAGGAAAACATCATGAGTAAAAAATTACAATACACATTCTTTGCAGTTCTGCTGATGGTGGGCATGTTCTTCAGCCTGGTGGCGCCCACCACGGCACTGGCAAAAGGACCTGAACCGCAGGCGTCCATCACGGTGGATCCGGCGGTTCTTACGGAAATGGATGCCAACGGCTCCGCCAGCTACTGGGTGGATCTCACCGGCAAGACCGATCTGGATCCGGCATATACCATGAGCTGGTCGGACCGGGGCTGGTATGTCTACGATCAGTTGTCCAAAACGGCGGCATCCGCCCAGGCGAATGTAGCCGCTTACCTGGACGGAGCGGGTGTCACCTACACGCCGTACTGGATCAAAAACACGATCTACGTGGAAAACTCCCCGGCGGCGGTTCTTGCAGGTCTGATGGGCTTTTCCGAAATCAGCGGCATCCGCGCTCCCCAAAGTTACATATTGTATGAGCCGGACCGGAGCGAAGCTGTGATTGACAGTGGTGTCATGGCAGTCGAGCCGAACCTGCTGCACATCAATGCTGATGATGCCTGGGCGCTGGGTTACACCGGGTCCGGTCTGGTGGTCTCCAGCATTGATACCGGTGTCCGCTACACCCACCAGGCGCTGGTCAACCAGTACCGCGGCAATGAGGGTGGCGGCATCTTCATCCATGATTACAACTGGTTTGATCCCTACGGCAACTATGTAGTGCCGACGGACGCCAATGGGCATGGCACGCATACCATGGGCACCATGGTGGGTGATGATGGTGGAGCCAACCAGATTGGCATTGCCCCGGGAGCGGAGTGGATGGCATGCCGCGGCTGCAGCACTTCCGCCTGCGCGGATACCGCCCTGCTTGCATGCGCTCAATTTATTGCCGCACCCACCACGGTCATTGGTACAAACCCTGATCCTGACCAGCGTCCGGATGTGGTGAACAACTCCTGGGGGGATTGCGGACAGAGCTATGATCCCTGGTACCAGGATGTGGTGAACGCCTGGCTTGCCGGCGGGATCTACCCGGTCTTCTCCAATGGCAATTCCTCCAACTGCGGCTATTCCTCCCCTCCGGGGCTGAATACCGTGGGCAACCCGGCGCGCTACGGCAATGTGACGGGCGTGGGTTCAACCGGTGAACAAAACGGGCAGTATGCGACCCACTCCAACTGGGGACCCACCGACAACCTGGATACAGTCAACCCGACGGGTGGTTTCGACATGATGAAACCGCAGGTGCTGGCTCCGGGTGTGAGCATCCGCTCGTCCACGCCGGGCAGCGACTCGGAGTATCAGGATGGCTGGAGCGGGACTTCCATGTCGGCTCCCCATGTAACCGGTCTGGTGGCGCTTGTCTGGCAGGCGGCGCCCTGCCTGGTGGGCAATTATGCCATCACAGAGAACCTGATCGAGGAAACAGCGGTGGACATGGTCTATG
>CALMHE010000289.1 GCA_937863865.1 uncultured Anaerolineaceae bacterium
GTGGAACACAGTCCATTATAGTTGCCGTAAGGAGCAAGTCCATTGTGCATAGCCGTGGGCATTGGACGCTTTGGTGTCTGCTGGCGGCGGGCTAAAATCCCTCAGCAGTTTGTTGGCTGGGGGTTTGCGGTGGAGCAACCAACTCAGCAAGCCATATACGATGATTGCCGCGCAAACCGCGGCGTGGGTGGGGAAAAGAGATTGACCAGAGAAAGTCAAGCTATCCCTCCTGGGGTAGGAATCAAAAAGGCACACCTTTCAAAAAGGGGAATACGCCGGGTTAATAAAAAAACGCGCCCGCCCAGGGGGGTGCGCAAAGTCTACGAGGATTTAATGCTAGATTGGGTTTGCAGTCAAGGATTTTAAGTTTCACTGACGCACAACGCCGGATAACACGATCATTAATGGATAGTACCTGTGCCCGTTGTAAACCATTTCCCAATCTCAACCACTTGAACAATAAGTGACCTTGTGTAATAAAATTAGGTCATAAACGAGAATCTTTTATTCGAAGAATGCTCGGAGAAATGTCATCAACTGCGGTGGTTGGTAAATTTCTTCATAGGTGAGCCCATATTTTTTCCAGAATTCAGCTAAAAAGAGAGCAAGAAGTGGAAAATCCCAATCGCTGAAATATGGTTGTAAACTAAATCCAGGCAACCTATAAATTGTAGGAACTTGAATTGGGGAAGATACACTTATAAATTTATGTGTTCGGGTCATACTGTATGCCCGATAGAAAACTACCGCACATAGTTCATCAAATTGTACCGGTAATAACCGGTTATTTACGGTTTTATTATACAGTTCTTCTAGACCTTCGTAAATCATTCCATTATCTTTTAAGCAGGCAATAATTCCGACATTACCCATGCGAAGACAAATGGTCATTCCGATGGGATTGTCCGAATAGCCAAAGGGTGGAAATCCTTCCGGAAGATCGAGATCAAAAATAAAAATAGAGCCGGGAAAAAAGCCTTCAAATTTAATTTCCATTCGAGCAGCCTGGAGAAAGGAATGTAGCGCTCGGAAATTTTCCATCGCTTCTTTTTCCACCAGATAGCCGGCATTTGGATCTTGACGACTAGCTAACAGGGACAAATCCCGATAGAGCAGACCGTAAAAGATTTTCCCCATCCAAACATAAACAGTCATAAGATTGATTTTCCGGACTTCATCAGCTCCACGTTTAATCGCTGCCTCCATAATCGCTTCAATCCGCGATAAATACACAGAATTACATTCATTACAACAGGGAATTGTAACCTGGCGGTAAGGGATTAAGGTGCGATTGAATAAGGTAAGCCTTTCATCAAAGAGATCAAATTGACCCAGCAACCAGCGCGGAATAACATGTTCCCGTGTTCCGTTGTCCTTATTTAAAAACTTGCCACACAAGAAGCACTGATAGTCAGTGAACTGCATATTATCGAAAGGATGATATGGTGATGAGGAATGATCCACTACTTATTCCTATATGATTATCCCCATATGAAAACATTTTTAAGAAATTCCCAGAACTATGTATATTATATTCGTTAAACCGCAAAACACAATGATGTGAATAACTAGTTTCCCTCTTACGCTTTCGTTCGACTAACCAAGCCTAACACTACCCTCCCTGCCTTATACACCTCCCTGAACACCACATTTGCCACCTTCATCTCCGGCTCGACCTCCCACACACCCAGAATCTTCCTTTTCCCCTCCAGCCACCCCACCTGCACCACCAAATCCACTGCCTGGTCGAAGATCTCCCTGGCGGCTCTTCACGGTACCTGCACACCCGCACCCATGATCACCGCCATGCGATGAACAGCAGCCATCGCCCTGGAAAAAGCCATGTTGCACCGTCAGCTTCTTGGCAAGGAATTGCTCGACAGGCAGCTGCTGCTGGCTGATTACATCGCGGGCAACACCTGCAACCATTATGCCTGGGCTGCTTCCCGGATCCGGGAATGGGAAAAACCTAAAATAAAGGAAGGCGGCTGAATATTCTTTACTGTTGAATGTTGGGGAAAATCATTGTAATATAAATGTGAATGAACCTGACAGGCAGTCAAAAATATCAACTGTTGCTGGAAATTTCACACAAGATCCGGGACACACTGGACCTTGATGTGATCATGGAACACTTGCTGGACACGATCAAAACCGTGCTGGATTATGATGCTGCGGGCATTTTCGTCCTCAACCAGGATCTTGTTCACGGCAGACGGCAGCAGCCCAGGGAATTGATTGCCGGCATGTGCTACCGCGGATACGGTCCGCTGCCAGCCGGTGGGGACGATATGTTGAATTTTGGGAAAGGGATTATAGGACAAGTAATCCTTTCCGGCAGCTGCCTGGTGGCGCCGGATGTGCGGCAGGATCCATACTACATTGAAGCGCGTCAGGGGACCCTGTCGGAAATTGCCGTACCCATCCTGCGCAATGAACGCGCAATTGGCGCCCTGAACCTGGAAAGCGACCGGCTGTCGGCTTATGATCATAGCGACCTGGAGGTGCTCCAATTCTTTGCGGATGCTGCAGCCATTGCCCTGGAAAAAGCCATGCTGCACCGCCAGCTTCTTGAAAAGGAATTGCTCGACAGGCAGCTGCAGATGGCGAGGGAGATGCAATTCAGCCTTTTTCCCGGCGAAGCTCCCCGGATCCCCGGCTATGACATGGCAGGCATCTGCATCCCGGCTGAAGAAATCGGCGGAGACTATTACGATTTCCTCCGCCTGCCAGGTGGAAACCTCGGCCTGACCGTGGCGGATATCTCGGGGCATGGCATCTCTTCAGCACTGGTGATGACCTCCTTCCGCGGCTTGCTCCGGACGCACACCCATGGCAGGCTTGGTCCGGCTCAGATTGCTGTCAAGATCAACCGCCTCCTGCCTGAATTTACCGGCAGCAGTCAGTTTATAACAATGGTTTATGCCGTTCTGAATCCCCGGGATCAGATTGTGACCTGTGTCAACTGCGGTCATCCACCGCCATTGTGGAGACATGCTGACGGCAGATGGGATGCTCTGACCACTCACGGACCGGCATTGGGGATCATGGAAAAATCAAAATTTATTCCAACCGGGTTTTCGATCCAACCCGGTGAAATTCTTATCCTGTACACCGATGGTGTGGTGGAAATGGATAACCCGGACGGGGAATATTTCGGTATGGAACGCCTGAAATATGCCATCGACAAGTACCGGGATCTATCGGCATACGACCTGGTGCGGGGGATCATCCAGGAGACCCGGGATTTTTCGGGGGTTCAAAATTATGTGGATGATTTTACAATCCTGGTTGTGAAAAGAACCGATTGATTTTCTCCAATCCATGGTAAATTATCATGAAAGGATTTTCTCATCATGTGCCGAAAAAAGGACAGACATGTGCCGGAAGGTCCAGCCATGGTCTTCTTGCGCATAGCTGCAAAACACCCTGATGCTCTGCTGGACATGGTGCGTGAACAGCCATCCTTAAATGTCGTCACCCGGCAGCAATGAGCATTCCCGCAGGTTTGAATCAACTGGCAGGTTCGTGGCAGGGCATGCAGCGGCTCTGGCTGATGCCCACCGATCCCGTGCGGGAATCACACTCAGAGATGGTGATTTCCCCAACCGCAAATGGGAATTTTCTCCTGCTCCGCTATACCTGGGCGGAGGATGGACAGGTGCAGGAGGGTCTGCTGGTTGCCGGGAGCGCTGAAAATTCCTCCCGTGTGCGGGCAGTCTGGGTGGACTCGTGGCATATGCAGCATGAGATGATGATTTGCGAGGGTGAAGAGAAGCCCGGCGGAGGTTTTTCCGTCCGCGGGGCATACCCCCCACCCTACGAATCCGACTGGGGCTGGCGTATCACCATCACGCTGCAGGAGCCGGACACCTTCCTGCTGACAATGCACAACATCCCCCCAGACGGGCAGGAGCTTTTGGCGGTGGAAACAATCTACCTGCGCCAGCCATAAATAAAAAAACAGGGGCCGGGCAATGCCCGACCCCTAAATGGCGTATGTTCAAAAAAAAACGCACTAGCCCTTCTTCTCCACCTTTGCCCACTCATCCTTGAGCGGGACGGTGCGGTTGAAGATCAGCCTGCCGCCTGTTGAATCAATGTCCACGCAGTAGTAGCCCAGGCGTTCAAACTGGAAGCGGTCGCCCGTTTTGGCATTTTCCAGGCTTGGCTCCGCCAGGCAGCCTGTCAAGACTTCCAACGAATTGGGATTCAGATCCGCGATGAAATCCCCGCTCTCCTCCGGGTCTGGATTATTGAAGAGCCGGTCGTAGTTGCGCACTTCAATCGGCACGGCATGGTCTTCAGAAACCCAGTGCAGGGTGGCTTTGACCTTGCGTCCATCCGGTGAATCGCCGCCGCGCGTGGCGGGGTCGTAGGTGCAATGTAATTCAACGATGTTGCCTTCAGCGTCCTTAACCACACTTTCGCACTTGATAAAGTAGGCGTTGCGCAGGCGCACTTCCCTGCCGGGTGACAACCGGTAGTACTTGGGCGGCGGCACCTCGCGGAAATCCTCCTGCTCAATGTAAATCACACGGGAGAAGAGCACCCGGCGCGTCCCGGCATCCAGATCCTCAGGATTGTTGAGGACATCGAACTCCTCCGTCTTTCCTTCCGGGTAATTATCAATGATGACCTTCAGCGGATGCAGCACCGCCATTTTGCGGGGAGAATGACGGTTCAGATCATCACGCACGCAGGCTTCCAGCAGCGAGAAATCCACCATCACGCCGGCGCGTGCATTGATCGTCTTGGAGACGCCCACCCGGGCGACAAAGTTGCGGATGGCTTCGGCAGTGTAGCCGCGCCGCCGCATGCCGCGCAGCGTGGGCA
>CALMHE010000290.1 GCA_937863865.1 uncultured Anaerolineaceae bacterium
GGTATGAATATTTTGGTATTGTTTGATTCGATGTATGGCAACACGGAGCTGGTTGCCCGTAAAATCGCTGAAGCGCTGGATATGCCGGAGAGTGTACGCCTCCTCAAGGCAGGCGAAGCCGGGCTGGATGATCTGCAGGGTGTGGATCTGCTGATTGTGGGTTCAGCCACCCAGGCGTTCCGCCCCCTTCCGGGCATGACCGGTTTTCTCAACCGCATCCCCGCCGGGGGGTTGAAGGGCGTGCGCGTCGCCGCCTTTGACACCCGGGTGGATGTCAAAGAGGTGAATTCCGGCTTTCTCACCTTCATGGTCAACCTGTTCGGCTACGCCGCTGAGAAGATTGCCAAATCCCTGCAGAAGAAGGGCGGGGAGCCCGCCCTGCCGGTGGAAGGATTTTTTGTCGTGGACAAGGAAGGTCCGCTGAAAGAGGGTGAGCTGGAACGAGCCGCCGGGTGGATCAAAGGACTCCTGTAACCAACTGATTTCCGGGAGGTAAATAGAACAGGGATAAATCGGGGGGATGATTTAATCTTGCGTTTTTCGTGTAAAATGGACATGCAGGTCCGATTTATCATTCCTGGATTTATTTCAATGGAGGTTTACAAATGAAGCCTTTGAATATGAATAAGGTGGATTTATTCACTCGACAACTAGTAGGAGAATTTCAACAAAGTCGATTACTTCTTCTATCAGAATTATCCTTGGATGAATTAATTGCCAATAATGCACATATTCTATTAAATATGGATCATTATCAAGCTGGTAGTTTTATTAAAATATCAATGGATGCGTATTTATCATCCTAAGAAAAATCACAAATATATTTCATGTTGAGAAAATTAGCGCTGTTCATCATCATTGACTTACATAATGGGGTTGAATCAGATCAACCAGGTGTGGACTTTGAATTTACTAAAAACGACATGTATTTTTTGGTTTCAATGCAGTCGAGAATTGAATGGAATTATTCATCTACCGATTTATTTTTAATTCAAGCGCTTTGTGAACAAGAAGAAAAAATAATACGAATTCTACCCAATTTAAAGATACGGAAGGTCATCGGGGAATATCTGGGACATTCCCAACCGACCATGATAAATAATTGTACCTGGTGTATTAAGGGAAAATCTTTTTGGGAATTAATTTCTGGCGATGCCAATTTTTATTTCCATCACATACAAAACCTTATCCATCAGGCAATTAACAATAATGAAGACTTTGTTTATAAACGGGATGGAAAAGAAAATATATTAACCAAGGACTTTATAAAACAATATTGTGATTTATCATGGTCGATCAATTGGAAACAAATATATAACAAGTAAAATACCTCATTATTTAACATTTATAATCAAAAGGAAATGGGTTAGGAATTGGCGGTATTTGAAGATGTATAATAATATATAAATGGAATAGGTTGATTTATGATTAATGATTTAGAACTTGTAACATTGGAAGAAGCTGCCCGGATCGTAGGAAAAACGCCACATAATATCCGGGATTATATTCAACGTCATAGGATAAAAAAGTACAACATTAATGGTGAAGTAGTACAAAAGGCTGTTAATGGTGAATTACGCGTTTCGTTAAAGGAGTTAAGAGTATTTCTGTCTTTAGTAGATAAAGGAAATGAAAAGCATCATCATGCGGGGCTACATCCCGAGTTAGGATTTTACGAATTACCCGAACGAAACAGAACCAAACACGTACATCGGTTACACCCATACTTGGGAAAATTTATTCCACAATTAGTTGAATGGTTTCTTGATAGATATTTTTCAGCTGGTGATATTATATTGGATCCATTTATGGGATCTGGTACGACCCTTGTTCAGGGCAATGAAATGGATATGCATACCATAGGAATAGACATATCACCTTTTAATTGTTTAATCGCAAAGGTAAAGACTGATCAATATGATGTTCAAATAGCAAAAAAGGAATTATTGGAAGTAGAAAGGCGGGTTTCATTATTTTCGAAATACCTTACTCATTCATCAGATATAAATTTATCTTTATTCCCTGATGAAAGAATGGACAGGTTAAAAGAAAGCCTATTGGCTGATTGTGATAGTCAATATTTAAGATCATGGTTTGCACCCCGCACTTTACTTGAAATGCTTTATTACCGTCGTTTGATACCAAATTATCAATATCAAGATCTATTAAAGGTAACATTAAGCCGGGCTGTCCGTTCATCTCGTTTAATTCCACATTATGATTTGGCAACACCAAAGGCTCCTTTACCAGTTGGTGAGAAATATTGGTGCCGAAAACACAGTAAATATTGTGTACCTATTGATAATTGCATAACCAAGATTCATGCGTACAGTGCAGATACTGCACGTCGAATAGCTGAATTTGACCGTCTTCGTTCTACGAAATCGGTTACGATTATTCAAGGTGATAGCCGTTGTGTGAATCTAAGAGATAGCTTGGATCGTACCGTCTTAACTGATCGGTTAATTGATGGCATCTTTACTTCCCCCCCCTATGTTGGGCAAATTGATTATCACGATCAACATATTTATGCGTATGAATTATTTGGTTTTCCTCGTCAAGATGAATTTGAAATCGGTCCAAAGAAAAGAGGAAAATCCAAAATCGCTCAGGAAAATTATATTGAAGGAATCGCCGGTGTTTTCCGAAATTTAATACCGTATATAAAACCAGATGGCTTAATTTTTATAGTTGCGAA
Organism: uncultured Anaerolineaceae bacterium; assembly: GCA_937863865.1. Classification (GTDB taxonomy): domain Bacteria; phylum Chloroflexota; class Anaerolineae; order Anaerolineales; family Anaerolineaceae; genus CALMHE01. The sequence continues at coordinate 2,699 of CALMHE010000290.1, forward strand.
TGATCGGTTTAATTTATATCCGGAGATTGCTCAACGAAGTGGCTTATATATACAGGAAGTCTTTCATCGCGCTGTTACGAAACGAACAGAACAAGGTGATAATCCATATCAAGAATCAATATTTAAGATGATTAAGGAACCCAACCATGCCGCTTTCGAAACAACAAAAAGATGATATAAAAAATCTATTATTATTTCAAATCCGTAAAAAACTAAAAACTTATAAGCCAGAAACCACTTCAATGCCATTTCATACACGGCTATTAGGAAAAGATCGAATGGCATTATTTTCTTTTATTCATTCTTTCAATACTACATTAGGCACATCAATTTTTGAACAAGTAGCAAAGATTATTGGACAATCTCATTTTCCACGAATTGTGTCACAATATTCCATCGGGAATCAGATAAGTTCCAGCGCACAAAACACTATTCAAGAAATAATGAATAAGTTAACAACATCAGAGCTACTCCCAGACAAAGAAAAAGAAACCAATAAAGTCCTCAAGGTTGCGCAGGAAGGCGAAATAATTTTCGTTAAACCAAGAAGAGTTGATCTTTTTATCCAAAATAATTACGGAGTTGAATATTATTTTGATTTAAAGACTGCCAAACCCAATATTGGTGATTTTGAAAAATATAAAAGAATGCTGCTTGAATGGATTGGAATTAGAGGAAGGCAGGCAAAAAACATTTCCATACACACGTGTCTCGCAATTCCTTATAACCCTTATGAACCAAAACCTTATAAAAGATGGACATTACAAGGGCTATTCGATGTGGAAAATGAAATCCTGGTTGCTGATGAATTCTGGGATTTCCTTGGTGGCTCCGGCACGTACCAGGAT
>CALMHE010000291.1 GCA_937863865.1 uncultured Anaerolineaceae bacterium
ATCCTGGCTCAACCAATTTTCACCTAATGCCACTCATAAGGATTTATTTACGCTACTCGATGGTTCCACAGTCGATGTGAATATGATGTCCCGGGAAGCTGGTATGAGATATGCCTCTGGTGAGGGTTACCAGCTGGTCAGTATTCCGTATTCCGGCAGTCAGGTTTCCATGCTGATATTCCTTCCAGCTGAAGGTAAATTTTCTGAGTTTGAAGCGGGAATAACCGTCGACAAACTCGAAGGGATGATCAGGGCGATGAAATATTCCCAGGTGGACTTAAGTCTGCCCAAATTTAAACTTGAAACCAAGTTTGAAGCAGCAGATCAATTAATATCCCTGGGAATGGTGGATGCATTTGATCCCAACAAAGCTGATTTCTCCGGCATGGATGGGAAAAAGGACTTGTACATCAGTAATGTGTATCATCAGGCATTTGTCGATGTCAACGAAGAAGGAACTGAAGCTGCTGCAGCGACCGGATTGGTTGTGATGCAAACTTCACTGCCTGTTGATGTGGTTGAAATGAATGTCAATCGACCATTCATCTTCCTGATTTATGATCAGGAAACTGAAAGCATCCTTTTCATGGGACGCATACTGAAACCATAGAAAAAATTGACAGTCCGGGATATTAAAAAGATGGTGGAAATTACCACCATCTTTTTGTGTAAACTTTTTGTGTAGACAGGATTGGATCAACGGACTGAAAGCTGCAGGTTGCCTACGCCCATTTCCACATCAACCCGGACCAACGGAGTACTGCCCGACCGTTCATAGACACCATTTTTGATCGTCCAGATATCTGAAGGGGAGACATTGGATAAACCACCAGTCAATGAAACCTGGACATTCATATCCGGTGGGAAGATGAGTTTTACATTACTCAATCCGGCAGCGATGAGAACATGAGTTTCACGTTGCAAGGTTCCACTGAAATCCAGTTCATAATCACCGGTTCCACCCTTAAAGACAATCTCTTCCGCATTGGCATTAGCCAGTCCGGTGAGGGTCACCTGGGAAGCTCCTGTTTTGTATGCAAGCCGGCTCATCTCGGCTGGATTTACTGAATCGAATCGAACCTTTGCCTGGCTGGCGCCATCGTTGATTTCCAGATCGGTAATGGGAACACCTGATAAATCAATCGTGCCTTTATAGGCACCGGCATTAATCAGCAAATCGACCGGATAATCACCCAATCGGAGAGTCCATGTATTTTCAACTTTTTCGTTGAACAGAGAAACCTTGGTTGATATGTTTTGGATAACATCCACATCATCTCCGGAGCGAACTACTTTGGGCTTCCAACTGGCAACATTGTAATCAATCGTCCCATCGATCAGGTCGGGAGATCCGCCTGTGATATCCAGTATTCCGGCGCCCATTTCCAGGGTGATGTGAGCCGGATCCCCACTGACTGGTACCGCCTCTTTAATGATCAACTGTTCCATGGCGCCGGTTTTTATTGAAGGTAAATTAACCGAAAAAGAACAAGCCATGGTGGCAAGCGTAAAGATCATGATGATCAATAGAAATTTTACTTTCATCGTACACCTCCATATTATTGACAGACTCAAGGTCCATACTGTTTTTCATTTGATTCTGCAATATCCGGCTGGGTGGTTTCGATTGGTTTTCCAGGCGGCTCTGGCTTTTCCATGGACTTGGTCGGGGATTGACCGGTAATTGCCTCAATCACTGGGGTTTCAGGACGGGTTGGTGGAATGGATGATGAGCCGGGCGTGGCGGTTTCCGGATAATCCTGGATGCCGAAACGTGTCAGGATAATGCTTCCCAAGCCGATGATTGAGATGATAAAGATGAAAATGGCTGCAAAACAGGATGCCAATGATGAGACTCCTGCGAAAATGGCAGCCACCAGGGTGAGGAGCAAGGTGCCCAATCCAGTGGCGAGAGGAACCGTCCAGGTTGTCTTAAAAGCTTTTGCGAGGCGGTTACCCAATTCCAGACCAACGGCAATCCAGCCGAAAAATAAAGCAATTCCCAATGCCACGAGGAATAGAATTGTGAATGGAATCAAGATAATGGTGATTGTCAGCATGATCACAATTACCGGCGTCAAGATGATTGTCAGCAGACCGATACCTCCACTGATGGCTGGCTGGGTTGATACTACCGTTGCCACCCGTTTCAGGGGGATCGGCAGGAGAAGGGCAATAATCAATGCCAGGACTGCCGTTCCCAAAACCTGCAGTATGCCCCAAAGCAGCCTGCCAATTGAGTGAAATCCATTCGTAAACCAGGTTTTTGGGATAACCTGTTGAACAGGGGGTGTGATTTGAATGGCTGAATCCTCGGAGGGTGTTAAGGTGATGGTTCCTTCAATAACGGCATTTTCGGACTTATTTAAAACAACCCCGGGAGCCATGATGTTGCCAACAATACGAGCGGTATCGGTCAGTGTAATGGTTCCCCCAAAGCCTGTAATATCACCACGCACTTCTCCGGAAATATTGATGATCCCGCCCAGGATGGAAATGTCACCATTAACAATGGAACCTTCCTCCAGGGTGGCGGTACCGCCAATGACTACCAGGTTTCCATTTAAATTTTGTCCTGATGACAACCGAAAATTGGTGCTTCCGATGACAGCCTGATCC
>CALMHE010000292.1 GCA_937863865.1 uncultured Anaerolineaceae bacterium
CCTGGGGTTGGGGTCCCAGTCCTGCTCCCAACAACACCCAGCTGCAGACGCTGGGACGCAAGCTGGCATACTTTAATCACTACACACCCCAGCAATCCTATGCCCTCTACTCCACCACAGGCACCAGCGACGATTGGGCGTACGGTGAATTGGGTGTTCCCGCTTACACCTTTGAGATGGGTACAACCTTTTTCCAATCCTGCACTTCCTTTGAAAATACAATTTACCCTGACAATCTCAGCTCCCTGTTGTATGCCTTTAAAGCTGCCCGCCAACCGTATATATCACCCGCCGGACCGGACAGCCTGAACCCGGCAGTCAGCGAATCCACCGTGGCGCCCGGCACACCGGTCACGCTGACCGCCACGGCGAATGATACCCGGTATGAAAATCAAAACGGCGCTGAACCCACCCAGGCGATTGCCGCCGCCCGGTATTCAGTGGACAATCCTTCCTGGGTGGAAGGCGTGGTGACCCATGCCATGAGCGCCGCCGATGGCAATTTCAACTCGACCATTGAAAATGTGACCGCCGTGCTGGATACCTCCGGAATGCTGCCCGGCAGGCATATCCTGTTCGTGGAAAGCCAGGATGCTGCCGGCAACTGGGGTGTGCCATTCGCCGTCTTCCTGGAGGTGGAAGCACCCTATGCAGGTCTGGCAGTTCTCGCCCCGCCGGAAGCCACCGCCTTTGGCAGCCCGGGGGACGTGGTGCAGGCTGTCTTTACCCTCACCAATGCGGGCATGGTGGCGGATGACTTTACACTCAGCGTGGATTCCAGCTGGACTGCGGTGGTTGATCCATCAGCCGTGACCGACCTGGCATCGGGCGGCTCGGTGGAGGTGACGGTTACAGTCACCATCCCGACCGACGCGGAGGGACAGAATGTCACCACCCTGCAGGCAATCCCCGCTGATGATCCCATCTACAGTGACACCAGCACGCTCACCACCCGGCTGCAATACGTGGAGGTGCAGCCGCCTGAAGACGCCAAATCCGGTTTTCCGGGTGACACAGTGGCATACACCTTCACCGTCACCAACCATGACGATATCTACCGTTCCTTCAGCGTTTCCATCAGCGACAATATTTGGCAGACCATCCCAAGCACCACCCTCATAGGTCTGCGTGCCGGACAGAGCAAGGAATTCACAATCTCTGTGACCATTCCGGGGGCGGCACAACCGGGTGATTTTGACGATGCCCTGGTGACGGTGACTTCGCGATCGGAGCCGGCGGTGTTTGATACGGCGGTCACCCTCACAACCGCCATTCCGCGGGATGTGGGTGTGGCGCAGCTTACACCGGCGGCGGATGCTAAAAGCGGCAATCCGGGTACGGATGTGATCTACACCCTGACACTCACCAATATCGGCATTGTGGAGGACGGCTTCACCCTCGGCGTGGTTTCCACCTGGACGGCAGCAATCAGTCCGGAAACAGTAACATTGGGCTCCGGGGAAAGCCAGGAAATCACTGTGACCGTGACCATCCCCCCGGACGGGATGGGGCAGGATGTGGCAATCGTCAGCGCCGTGCCGGATGATGGCACCGAATATGGTGATACCAGCACCCTGACCACAACCGCCAATGTGGTGGTGGTGAAGATGTATCTGCCGGTGATTATCCGGTAGGCACCTGACTGAAATTTAAATCAAACCTGCAGGGGTGCAGAGGGCGGGGCACCCCTGCATGGATTTTGGGAATCAAAACCATGCCTTCAGCGGACGGCACTCTGTCAACCATCCTTCCGGAACCCGGATCACGGATTCACCGGCTCATCTCAAAATCATATATAATACATTAATATTCCCTCAGTAAATTTAAATAATTAAACCATTCTCTTTTGAAGCAGGGTTGATGACGCTGCAGATCACGAATATCACCGTTCCAGGAAAGGAGGTCATTCGTCTGCATGAGTTTTGAGGGGCATCCTGCCCATCCTTTCATTCGTTCCATGTTGTTCACAGAAGGAATACATCATGAAAAGAAATCTGTTTACTATCCTGTGTGTATTGATCATGGCGGGCATGCTGACAGCGCTGGTGACACCCGTCCAGGCGGAGCCTGCCGCCCAAAATGGAGTGCAGTGGGCGGGCGCCTGGCAGATGGGACCGGCGATTGATTCCGCCCTCTGGGGGGGTACAGCCGGTGACGGCTGGGCGCGGATCAACGGTGCCACCTGGTCCGGTGATGATCGGATTTTCTTCCTGGGCTTGCGGGCGGAGGATAATGACACCTTCAGTGATGTCATCGCCTTCGATCCCTCCACCCTTCTTTACAGCAATACCGGTGCGGATATGCCGGTTCCGGTCTCCAATTACGTGGTTGCCGGCGTTCCGGATGACGGGCGGGGACACGGCTACGGGCTGTATATTGTCAGCGGGCGTACCAGCACCGGCGCGCAGACCGGTGCAGTCCAGGTTTATTATCCGGCTGAAAACATTGCCCAGCAGATCACCACCGATCCCCTGCCTCTTTCACCCGCCCGCTCGGTGGGGGCAACCGTGTATCTCAATGGCAGAATGTACAGTTGGGGCGGTTTTGACGGCGCCACCATGTATGCCGACACCTGGGTGTATGACTTTGCCGCCCCGGCAGGTTCCCGCTGGTCAAATACCGGCTGCGACCTGCCCATGGCAATGAGCTATATTGCGGGCGCGGCGGACGGCGACCTGATTTATTCCATCGGCGGGGATACATTTGAGGGCGGCGGTCTGGTGCCGCAGGTGAAAACCTATGTGCTGAACACCAACAACCTGGCAGCCTGCTGGCAGGATGCCGCCATGGCTGACCTGCCTGCCGCCAACGGTGATGCACCCGCGGTTTATGTTCCGCCTGGAACCTACATGGGCGGCGCGTACGGCGCCATCTTTACCATCGGTGGTGTCTGGCCCAGCCCAGGACCAGACCGGTGGGTCTGGCGCTATGATATTCTCGCCGACACCTGGACGGAATTCCCCGATCTGGCAATTCCTGCACCCGCCTCCGGGCGGCGCAACCAGGCTGCGGTCTTTGTTCCCGAAGCTACAAAGGGTTTGGGGAACGGGATACCGGGCATCTGGACTTTTGGGGGCTATGACGGATCGGGTACCAATGCCATGACGGCGACGAGTGAATTCTTCTCGGTGGTTGGCGAGGGGGTGTACCTGCTGCCCAATTCCGTGGAGGGGGTCGGCGTGCCTGGCAGCTATGCCCAGATTGACTTTACATTGTTGAATCTCTCCGGCGAGGAACAAACATTTGATATTTCGTATTCCTCTTCCAGCTCCTGGATGGTGGGCTTCATACCCAATCCGGTGGGACCGGTGGAGAGCGGGGATGAAGCAACCTTCATCATGCGGGTGCTCATCCCCGATACCGTCATTTGCCCCGATGAAGCCCTGTTCGATATTCACGCCATTTCAGAGACTGATCCCCTCGTCAATGATTCCCAAACCGTGAACATCCGCGCTGCCTGCGGTGTAACCGGCATCATCACGGACACCAACACCGGTATCCCCATTAAAGATGCCTATGTCTGGATGCAGACCGACCCGGATGGTTTGGTGGGCGAGTATTATGATGGATTTACAGACGAAAATGGCGTTTATGTGATGGTGGATGTGGTGCCCGGCACCTATTACTGGAGTGCGACTGCCGCCTTCCACCAATCCTCCTACTACAAGGACGGCTGGCCGGATGGTGCCACGCTGATCACTATCCCGGATGATTCCGTTCAGAATGCCAGCCTGGATGCTGCCATTCCCACCCTCACTCCGGATGCCATCAGTGCCTCCGCCATGGTCGGTGCGCCGGTGGAAGTGCCGGTGACAATTGGCAACGATGGTTCCGGACCGCTGTACTACAGCATTGATATCATCGACACCGGCACCAAGAAAATTGATGCTGTACCCGGTCTTCCCCAGCTGGATCCGCAGGTGCAGAATGAACTGGAGGGCGGGGGTACCTCCGACATCGTGGTGGTGTTGGAATCGCAGGCGGATTTAAGCGCTGCCGGGCGGATTACGGACTGGGCGGAGCGCGGGCAGTATGTCTATGACACCCTCAACGCCCACGCCGCACGAACCCAAACCGGCATCCGCCGGGCGCTGGATGCTGCCGGAGTCAACTACAAGCCGCTGTATATCATCAATGCTCTCATCGTGGACTCGGCGGACGCAAATACGGTGGGCATGCTGCTGGCGCGCCCGGATGTGGCGCAGGTGGTCGGCAACCACGCCATCAAGGTGGAAAACCGCGAAACCTCCGTCTTCAATCAGGCGCTGCAATCCCCGCCCGGACCGGAAGCCGTGGGCTGGAACATCTCGCTGATCAATGCCGATGATGTCTGGGCGAAGGGGTACACGGGAGTCGGCATCGTGGTGGCTGAAATTGACACCGGCACCCAGTGGGACCACCCGGCTTTGAAGTTGAAGTACCGGGGCTGGAACGGCGCCAGTGCAGATCACAATTACAACTGGTATGACCCTTACGGTCAGTACCCCACCGCGCCCTATGACCCGGGCGGGCACGGCACGCATGTGATGGGAACCATGGTCGGGGATGACGGAGCAGCCAACCAGATTGGCGTGGCACCCGGCGCCAAATGGATTTCCTGCAAGGGCGGCGACGCGGTGTCCGGTTACCTGCTGACCACCGAGCTGTTGGAATGCGCCCAGTGGATCCTGGCGCCCACTGACCTGACCGGAGCCAATCCCATGCCGGAACTGCGCCCGCAGGTGGTGAACAACTCCTGGGGCGGCGGTCCGAACGATTACTGGTACACCGGGGCAGTGTCCGCCTGGCGGGCGGCGGGAATCTTCCCGGCTTTCGCGGCAGGCAATGAAGGACCCGGCTGTTCAACGACCCATTCACCGGGTGATTACTGGAATTCATTTGCCACCGGTGCCATTAACAACACCAGCACCATTGCCTCCTTCTCCAGCCGCGGACCGGCTCTGTATACCGGTATTAACAAACCCCAGCTGACCGCCCCGGGTGTGAGTATCCGTTCCAGCGTGCCGGGCAGCGGATATGCCAACTATGACGGCACCAGCATGGCATCGCCGCATACCGCCGGCGCCGTGGCTCTGCTTTATTCAGCAGCTCCCGAGTTGATCGGACGGATTGAATGGACCACGGCAATGCTGAATATGAATGCCTTTGGCATTGGTGCCAATGAAGGCTGCGGCGGCGACCAGCCCGGCGATATCCCCAACAACACCTACGGCTACGGCAGGCTGGATATCCTGGAATCTGTCAACCGGGCGCTGGATGGTCATTTGCCCCCGGACTGGGTGACGCTGGATAAGTACGGCGGCGAGGTTGCCCCGGGTGAGGCGGAAACCATCACCTTCACCATCACCCCGCCAATGGATGCCCTGCCGGGCGAGGAATACACCGCCCTGGCGTGGGTCACCGCAGACGCCCCCGGCGGACCGGATTGGATGTTGTGGATTTACCTGACGGTGCTGGAAGGGAACCGCATTTCCCTGCCAGTGATCCTGCGGTAGACCCGCCTGGATGTTTTAACGATCCGGGGGGTTGGCAAACCAGCCCTCCGGATTGTTTATTGAATAGGTGGAGCCAGTCGTCCCTCCCATCCACCCCCGGGCAGGGACGGGCACCCATTCCGCCAAATCGGTGCTACAATTGGGTACGCCTTTGGCAAATTCACCCGGGGACTGGAACTCTTGCACCATGAGGAAACGCTGGCAATTCTGGGTTGGGCTGGTCATCAGCATCTTCTTTGTCTATCTTGCCCTTCGCAACCTGCACCTGGCGGACGTCTGGCAGGCGATGAAAACTGCCAAATACTGGTGGCTGGTGCCCGGCGTGGCAGTCTATTTCCTGGGAGTGTGGGTGCGCACCTGGCGCTGGCACTACCTGCTGCGCCCGCTCAAGAAAATCCCCACCCGCACCATGTTCCCGATCGTCTGCATCGGCTACATGGGCAACAACATCTACCCTGCCCGCGCCGGTGAGGTGCTGCGGGCGGTCATCCTCAAGCAGCGCGAGGGGGTTTCAGTC
>CALMHE010000293.1 GCA_937863865.1 uncultured Anaerolineaceae bacterium
GGAATTGAATCAATCGGGTTCGAATCCCATCCTCACCAGGATGCTGCGCGACCCTCTCCGCCTGTTATTTAATCAATCGGGTTCGAATCCCATCCTCACCAGGATGCTGCGCGACCCTCTCCGCCTGTTATTGGATCGACCGGGTTCGAATCCCATCCTCACCAGGATGCTGCGCGACCCTCTCCGCCTGTTATTTAATCAATCGGGTTCGAATCCCATCCTCGCCAGGATGCTGCGCGACCCTCTCTTCGCTGAAAACTCCCATGCTGATCGCTTGCCCTTCCGTTAGCCGGATGAAGGGTTTTCTAGTAAACAACCAACCCGGCAACATGTCTCGTTAACGAAAAACAGGCTGAATTTCTCCTGCTGTTGGATTGAATTTTGATTGGGTTTGTTTTTTTTCTGTGCAGGAATATATAAATAATATGATCCACAGAAACATTTTTTAAAAACAGGTCTTATTCATATCTGTGTATCATTTTATTTATGCTTGATTTTTTCAATCCAGTATCGAATAAAATTTTAATATTAAATCCTGATTTGCCGTAACTCAATCTATACCAATAGTAATTAATATATTCAATGATTCCAAATAAAAATATTCCAACAGCAATTATCAAATCCACCAGGTTGCTCCAGGTAAACGGGATGGCTATGCTGATTGCCACCAATATGATAAGGTTTAGATGTCTAAAAATTCCAAGAAATTTGATGACCTTGGGATTAAAACATCTTCTTTTTAAAATCAGCCCATAACAATAAAACCAATACAGGCTTCCTTGCAATAAGATGAATATTAGGTATAAAAATGCCATGAAACTGGCTGTTCCCAGAGCCAGTAATTTATAAACAATCATAAATGTGCACAGGGCGGCAAATTCACCTATTGCCAAATACAATATATGCTTCCTTAGCTTGTTCAATTTATCCCCTCCAAACCCTTATCACACATCTTTACACAAATATACAGCCTGGAAAATCCACATTTTATTAAATAAATTCATTCCATACAAAAACTAAATTTTGTGTATTCCCTTCAACCAAGATACTGATGATACCAATACTACTTATTAACCCTATTTTCCTCTTCATACACTGGTTTTTGTAGATGGCACTTCAACCCTTTGATTGATTTACACGCTATATTTGTGTCATTATGATAGCATGTTCCCCCGCCAGCGGGATTGTAAACAGTCATGCCGGGCTATGCTGGTAAAGTGCCTGGACCAGATCGTGCAGATCCTCGTCGCTGATAATGTTGTGACCTGCACGGGTGGCATTGAAATCGGTGGGATCAATCACGTCATCCGTGTTGCGGATTTTCTCCCGAAGCTTCCACGCGCACCGCGCCCGACCCACGGTGGATAATTTAACAAGGTGGAACAGTGGAATTAAACGGGATGTGGAGGGATACCAGGTTGTGATATCAATCAATCCACTCCCGGGCAGCTTTGGGGTAGCTTCTCCTTTTCCATGGTCAGCACCTCATTGCGGCTGATCCTCACTCAACCTCTTTTCCCGCCACCTCATTACACAACTCCTGCACGGAGACCCCATAAATTCGGGCGGCTCCTTCCAGCGTCTCAAAGCGTGCCATCGGGCAGCCCACACACGCCATGCGGTGTTTGATCAACACCAACACGGCTGCCGGGCGGGAAGCCAGCAGCTCCGCCACGCTGATTTGAGGGGAAATGGTTTCATCTGCCATGTTCTCATCATACCGCCATCCACCCCCGGCTTCTTTGCGCTGGAACAATGAGACTATTTTTCTTCGGCAGGCTTTCCCGGGCGCGGCAGATCCTCGGCGATGCTCACCAGCCCATGCGGGTAACGGATGATGACCTTCTCACGCCCCAGGATCACCAGCCCCTCCCCCTCCCACTGCTTCAATATCCGGCTGGCGGTGAACAGAGTTGTGCCGGTCATCTCCGCCAGATCCTGGCGGCTGAGGGGCAGATCGATCAGCACTCCTTCCGGGATTTTCCTTCCTGTCTGCGCCGCCAGGCGCAGGACGGCATGCGCCAGCCGGCGTTCCACCCGTTCGGTGGCAAGCTGGCGGTAACGTTCCTGAAAGTCCTGCACATTGCGCGCCATCATCTGCAGGGCATTTAATGCCATCCGCGGGATGGACAGCGCCAACCCCATCAGGTCTGTTTTGCGCCAGAAAACCGCCTGTGAGGATTCCGCCGCTTCCGCGGATACCGGATATGCCTCCACC
>CALMHE010000294.1 GCA_937863865.1 uncultured Anaerolineaceae bacterium
AGTCAAACCAGTCCATTATTGGAGCGTGAAGGATGATCCGCATTCGCATTACCTACGAAAAAGGGGAAGGAATGCGGTATACCGGCAACCTGGATATGCAAATGGTCTGGGAGCGTACCATCCGCCGGGCAGGGCTCCCGCTGGCATACAGCCAGGGATTTCATCCCCAGCCGCGCATTCAACAAGCCTGTCCCCTTCCACTCGGCTTTCTATCCTTGGATGAGATTGTGGATGTCTGGCTGGAAATGGAGGAACCGGACCTGGAATGCATCCGGACAGCCATCCAGAAAGCTTCCCCAGCCAGCATGATCATTACCAGAATAAACCTGGTGGATTTGCGAAGCCCCACCCTGCAAACCCGGGTTCTTTCCTCCCTCTACCAGGTCACATTGTTGGAACCAATTCCAGAAGCTGACCTGGAATCCAAAATATCCAACATCCAACAGGCAGTCACCCTTCCCAGGGAACGACGGGGAAAAACTTATGATTTACGCCCCCTTATTGAGAAGCTGGAAGTAAATTCCAGCATCCCCCAATCATTCATGGTACAACTGGCAGCCCGCGAAGGTGCAACAGGGCGACCGGAAGAAGTGTTGCTTGTCATGGGTATGGATCCATTCTCCACCCGAATTACCCGGATGAAAACCATCCTGATGGAGGTTGAAATATGAGTGCATCAAAGTCCATTGTCTTCCTCATCACAAATTCAGGGATGGGTAATACGGATCACCAGGACTTGAGGGAAAGGCTTGCCGGTACTTTTTTATCCCTGCTTGCCCAAACCGATAACCTGCCAGCTGCCATCTGCTTTTATACGGAAGGTGTCCGTCTGGCATGTGAGGGATCACCCGTCCTGGCACAATTACACCACCTGGAACAATTGGGGGGCCGTCTGATTTTATGCCAGACCTGCCTGAACACCCTGCAGCTCGTCGACAAGGTGCGGATTGGCATTATCGGCGGCATGGGGGATATTCTAACCGCCATGATGGAAGCCGATTCGGTCATCACGATTTGATCCCATGAAACTTGCCGTTAATTATTCCAGGGAATTGCATTTACTTCTCGATTCCGGTCAAGTGAAATTTGACGTCTACAAGTGCCCGGATTGGCAGGATATGATTGAAACTGCAAGCAAAACGAAGCCGGTATATGTCCACTTCCCCCTGTGTGCCGGGGATGGAAGCCTGAGGGAGACGGACTGGACAATGATAGACCAGATTCGCCAGGCAACGCAAACCCCGTTCATAAATCTCCACCTCTGCGCTCCCAAGGACCTCAACCCAGGTGATCATCCGCGCGTCCAGCAGACAATCTGCAATGCCATTGACGATGTACAGATGCTTGTGAACCGGTACGGTAAGGATTCAGTTGTTATTGAAAACATGCCCGTCCTCTCCTTCGGGACGGATTATCTGATCCCCATGGCGCATACCAGTGTAATCAACCAGGTTGTCACTGAAACGGGCTGCCAGTTCCTGTTTGATATTGCCCATGCCCGCCTGACCACCATGAACCTTGGATGGGACTGGTTAACTTATATCCTCAACCTGCCACTGGATAGATTGCGGGAATTTCACATCACCGGGATCGGACCCCAGCCCTCGGATGGCATCCTGGTGGATAATTTGGAACTGGATAACTCCGACTGGAAAAACCTTTCCTGGTGTTTTGATCGAATCCGCTCCGGAGAGTGGAGCGAGCCTGCCCTGGTATCCTTCGAATATGGCGGAATCGGGGAAATCTTTCGCTGGCGGACAGAAACCCGGGTTTTATTGGAACAGGTTCCCCGTCTCTACGCATTGATTCACCCAGGCTGAGATGTCCACTCCTCCGGTTTTTCGTCAATGTACACAAAAGTCATGTCGCTTTCGCTACCCGGAAGCCGCCGGACAATCAGATTCCACCTCCTGCCCGCGTTGCGGGCATCCAACCCAAATAGTCCCTCTTCCCCACATTCCTCCCGACCCCAACCCACGCCAGCCAACGGTCCCGGGTCCACAAGTGGAAGCGCTTTTGGACAATATCCGCAGCGCGTTTAACGTTGGCTCCATGTTTCGCACCGCAGATGGTGCCGGTCTGCGCCACCTGCACCTGTGCGGTTTGACCCCTCCCCCAACCCATCCGCGGGTATCAAAAACTGCCCTCGGAGCGGAAACAATCGTGGAATGGAGCATTTACCCGAATGCCGTGGACTGCGCCCGGAAATTGAAATCCAATGGAATGCGCATTTGGGCATTGGAAGTATCTGAAGGGTCGGTTTCCCTGCCGGAGATCACCGGAGAACTCGCCGGTTCTCCAATCGTACTGGTGGTTGGCAGTGAGGTGGCAGGTGTGGATCCAGGGATCCTGGAAATGTGTGATCGCAAAATATGGATCCCCATGGTGGGATTTAAACGCACACTCAATGTGGCGATTGCCTTTGGAATCACCGCGTATTGGCTGCGATTTGGAGGCAGGACATGATCAAAAAACAAATCCCGGATTTTTTTCAACTGGATCGTTACCAGATTTCCCCAAAGGTTCTTGCCCAAAGCGCACTACACTGTGATCCGGAGGAAATCCATGCCAGGGTCATCATCATGCCCAATTGGAGAGCCGACATATTCTCGCTCCTTGCGGAAGTACAGGAGCGAGAGCCCGAATACCAGGGGCGTCACCGCCAGGGACACCAGGGTCGCGGGGACGTCCATCAGGAGCATCACACCCAGGGAGGCCGCCACGAGGAAGACACAGCGGACGATCTCCAGGAATTGCATGGAAATGAAGCGGCGGACGGTCTCCACGTCGGAGGTGCACCGCTGGACCAGGTCGCCGGTTTCGGCCCGGGAGTGGAAGCTGTAGGGAAGGGCCTGCAGGTGCCGGTACAG
>CALMHE010000295.1 GCA_937863865.1 uncultured Anaerolineaceae bacterium
CGCCAGGCAGGTTCACGAGTGGCACCGGATCGATTACGATTCGACTTTTCACATCCAGAAGCAATGACGCCGGAACAGTTGGAAGAAATAGAAGCCGGGGTAAACCGGGCAATATTGAAGAATTATAAATTGCGCATAGCCAATAAACCTCTCCAACAAGCAATAAACGAAGGCGCCATGGCATTATTTGGCGAAAAATATGCCGAAGAAGTTCGTACGATTACCATTGGTGACGATGAAATAATGTCTTATGAACTTTGTGGGGGAACCCATGTTGAACAAACTGGAGATATTGGCATCTTCTTAATCACCAGCGAGGGGAGTGCTGCCGCGGGAATCCGGCGGATTGAAGCGGTTACAGGACATGCAGCCTATCAACTGGTTCAAAAGCGCAGCAGGATTCTCAATCATATCGCTGGAGAACTTGAATGCAGTATTGACGAATTGCCAGAAAAAGTAAACAACAAGCTTGAGGAATTGGATAATACCCATAAACAGCTAAATCATATGCGGTTGGAACTGGTTGCGGCAGAGTTTACCCAAAAATTACAACAAGTTCCACATGTGGCTGATATTCCCGTATTAGTTTCGTCCATAGATAATGCAGATGTGGATACCCTCCGGTTGATGGCGGATAAATTCCGCGAGCATCATCCATCTGGAGTAATTGTGTTGGGTACTATTGTTAATGGTCGTCCGCTGATCATTGCTGCAGTAACAGAAGATATCGTTAAACGTGGAATCAATGCGGGTGAACTTGTCCGTTATATTGGTCCATTCATTGGTGGTAGTGGCGGGGGAAGACCAATTATTGCCCAGGCGGGTGGCAAGGATCCGGAAAAACTGCCTGAAGCTTTGGAAAAGGTGATTCCGTTTATTCAATCCAAACTTAAAATATAAAAATATTTGATTAATAATAACGCCCCGAATGACCCGGGGCGTTATTAAATTTCATATATCAGTCAACGCTAATCAAGGCGTTCCAGATAATCAATCAATAGGCGAATGCCAAATCCAGTGGCGCCCTTGGGGGAATACGGTAAATCCTTCGGAGTATCTGCCATGCCAGCAATGTCGATATGAGCCCAGGCAGTATCATTATCGATAAACTGTTTCAGGAACATACCACCGACAATTGTATGCGCTTCTCGGACCGGGGATGAATTCTTGATATCCGCGTCGTCACTTTTGACAAGTTTAATATATTCTTCATCCATCGGAAGCTGCCACAGGCGCTCGTGGGTTTGCTCTCCGGATCTGATTAACTGTTGTGAGAGCTCATTATTATTGCTTAGCAAACCGGCTCGCACCCGACCTAAAGCAACCACGACTCCCCCGGTCAGCGTAGCCAGATCGATGACTGCACGTGAAGGAAAATTACGCTGGGCGTATGTAAGCGTGTCCGCCAAAACCAGCCGACCTTCAGCATCCGTACTGACAACTTCCACAGTCTTTCCGGAAAGAGTGGTAAGAATGTCATCCGGGCGATAGGAATAGGAGGACATCATATTTTCAACTGCACCGATAATCCCGACAACTGGTGTTTTTATTTTCAGTTGGGCTGCTGCTGCCAGGGTTCCGATGACTGCCATGGCGCCGCATTTATCGTATTTCATACCAACCATATTCTGAGGATCTTTCGTTGAATATCCACCAGAATCGAAGGTTAAATCTTTTCCGACGAGTACAACAGGTTTTGTTTCAGGGTTGGGTTTATTTCCAGCATATTCCAGTACGATAATCCGGGCGGGGGATTGGTGGCTGCCTTTACCAACTGCAACGATGGCACCTGCACCAAGATTCTCCAAATCTTTTTCATCCAAGATTGTGCATTTTAAACCATATAGTTTTGCCAGGTTGGCTGCCCGTTCAGCCAGGGTAATTGGGTTGATAATATTGGCGGGTTCATGTGCCCAATCACGCGCAAGGTTTACAGCGTTGGCTGTAATTTCCGCATGTTTGATGGAATTTATGGTTTTTTCCTTATCTTTTTCAGCATAAACCCAGACAGTAATTGAAAGATCGTTGGTTTCTTTTTTAATATGACGTTCAAAACGGTACGATGCAAGTAATAATCCTTCACAAACGGCTGAAAATGCACCGGGCAGATCCTTTATTGTTGGATCCTCGGCATGGATTACAACATTTTCAACCTTGTTCTGGATCATCCAACGGGATAATCCTGCACCAGCCTGGCGATAATTTTCAGTGGTTAATTCCTTGGACGTACCCAATGAAATCAGCAATTGATTTGCTTTTTCCAGGTAGAGAACATCGCCGGCAGTTTTCCCTGGATCTCCAAATGAAGGCTTTTCCGGGGATTGTTTGAAAACCGCTTCCAGAAATGGCTTTTCAGGGGCGGTCTCAACCAGTTTGATGTTAATCATCTGCGGTATATTGAGATAATCGTAAGACAAGTTTAACTTCCTCCAATTTCCATGATGATATGCAAGTTATTATACTCACGAATGAAAATATCCATACCTATCATTTGACACAATGAAGAGTGAAATTCAACAGGTGCTGGATTTCCAGCACCTGTTGTTTTGGTTTGCTAAGATTGTAAGGAATTGTCCGGTTATTCTTTATCCGGCAACCAGCAGCACAGGACAAGCTCCTTGGCTGCCTTCACTTCATCCAGGCGACCGACCGGTGTGGTGTGAGGTGCTTCTTTAAGCAACTCCGGATTTTGGTGAGCCTCCTCGGCAATCTTTTTCATGGCTTGTACAAACTCATCCAAATCCCGTTTGCTTTCCGTCTCAGTCGGTTCAATCATTAATGCTTCGTGTACAATCAACGGGAAGTAGTTTGTCGGAGGATGAAATTTATAATCCATCAAGCGCTTCGAAATATCCAATACAATCACGCCAGGAGCATCATCCCATTTTCCCTCAACGACGAATTCATGCATGCAGATTCGATTATAAGGAAGGTGGTAAGTGTCCTGCAGGAGTACCCGCATGTAGTTGGCGTTGAGAACAGCATATTCTGCGGTCTTCCGAAGTCCTTCCGCTCCATTCATAATGATGTATGTAAACGCCTTGATTACAACCCCAAAATGTCCATGGAAGGATTTTACACGTCCGACGGTTTTAGCGGGTGTCTCAAACCCATACAACGGTGGAATATCATCGTCACCCTCTTCAATCACGGTTACAACTGGAGTGGGTAGAAAATCCATCAGGTGGGCAGCAACACCAATTGGACCAGACCCGGGACCGCCACCACCATGTGGGGTTGAGAAAGTCTTGTGCAGGTTAAAGTGCATGATATCAAAGCCGATATCACCTGGTCGGGCAATGCCAAGCAAGGCATTCAGGTTTGCACCATCACCATAGACCAAACCGCCAGCATCATGGACAATCTGAACGACTTCAGCCACGTTTTCATCAAACAAGCCGAGAGTATTTGGATTGGTCAGCATCAAGCCAGCGACTGTATCATCACAAACTGCCCGCAGGGACTCCAGATTGACATTACCGCGTTCATCTGAAGCAACCGGAACCACATCAAAGCCCAGCATTGCTGAACTTGCGGGATTTGTTCCATGTGCTGAATCGGGAATGATGATTTTCTTGCGCTTCTCATCACCTCTGGAATGATGATAGGCACGGATGATCATCACACCTAAAAATTCACCATGAGCACCGGCAGCCGGTTGAAGTGTCACTCCAGCAAAGCCGCTGATTTCCTTCAGATATTCCTGCATTGCGAACATCAAAGCAAGGTTTCCCTGGACTGTCTCAATTGGCTGCAAGGGATGAGTGAAGGCAAAACCTGGCATGCGGGCAGCTTCTTCGTTGACCCTGGGATTGTACTTCATCGTACAGGAACCCAGTGGATATAAGCCCTGATCAATGCTATAGTTTAACTGGGATAGATGAGTGAAGTGCCGAACAACATCCATTTCTGATACTTCCGGAAAAGGCAGATTATCGCGAAGCAACTCGTCCGGTAGTTCGGTCTCAGGGACATCTGATTCGGGGAAACGAACACCTATTCGACCGGGAGACGATATTTCAAAAATGGTAGGTTCAGTCATGGTTCACCTCCTGCAAGATTTCACAGAGGGCATCAATATCTTCCTTGGTGTTCATCTCAGTGACAGCAACCAGCATATGGTTTTTCATACTTGGAAATTCATTGCTCAAATCATAGCCACCCAGAATATCATAATCCAGAAGAAAGTCGTTGACTTCAGCGACTGGACGTGGGCACTCGACGATAAATTCGTGGAAGAATGGCTGGCTGGAATTAACTTTAAAGCCTTCTATGCCAGCGATTTGCCTGGCAGCATAGTGTGCTTTTTGGTAACATAGTTCTGCCACCTTGCGCATGCCAGATTTCCCCAACAAACTCATATACACAGCTGCTGCCAGAGTCATCAAGCCCTGATTGGAACAAATGTTGGATGTAGCCTTTTCCCGCCGAATATGTTGCTCCCTGGCAGTCAGGGTGAGGACAAAACCACGTCTGCCCTGACCGTCCACGGTTTCCCCGACCAAACGTCCCGATATCTTACGCAGGAATTCCTTCTTGACTGCAAAGATTCCCAGGTATGGACCACCGTAGGATAAGGGGATGCCGAGAGGTTGACCTTCGCCAACAACAATATCTGCTCCGAATTCACCCGGTGTCTTAAAGAGAGCCAGGGCAATTGGATTCACGGCAACTGCCAGTAATGCCCCCATTTCATGGACACGAGCTGCGAATTGGGTGTAGTCGTATATTCGTCCAAGGAAGTCTGGATATTGGACAATTACAAGGGATGTATTCAAATCCACCAACGGGAGTAATAGGTTGGGATCTCCCAGGGGATCAAGGTCATGCCCGATAATTTCCACTTCCGGAACACCACTCATGTATGTCTGTAGAGTTTGCCGGTAATGAGGGTGAAGCGAGGGTGAAACAACCATACGGGGGCGTTTGCCGCGGAAGTGGTGATAAGCCAGGATGCCAGCTTCAGCGACAGCGGTTGCGCCATCATAATGGGAAGCATTGCTGACATCCATGCCCGTCAAGGCAGTAATCAGACTCTGATATTCAAAAATTGTCTGAAGAGTACCCTGTGAAACCTCAGGTTGATAGGGTGTATATGCCGTAAAAAACTCTCCACGTCGCAAGATACTGTCCACCGCTGCAGGAATATAGTGATGGTAAGCCCCGGCACCCAGGAAGGAGATGAGATTTTTAACAGTGTCATTTGTTGAGGATAGTTCCTCAAGTTGTGCCACCGCTTCCATCTCTGAGAGTGCGGGTGGAAGATCAAGCTCCGGG
>CALMHE010000296.1 GCA_937863865.1 uncultured Anaerolineaceae bacterium
ATCATTACCATCGGGATATTTTGGATTCGTGTGATTGGGTCGAACCCCCAAAATTTTATATGGGAAAACGACCGGAAAACCTACCTTCGTATGGATGTAATCCTCATGAAATGGCAGGTTAATCAAGATGAAATTATCATGGTCAATGAACCACCCGGATTTTTTGCTGCAGTCGGCAGAAAGGCGGTGGTAATTCCTGATGGGGATTTGCATACATTAATCTCAGTTGCCTGCCGATACGATGCCCGGAATGTACTGGTCGACAAGGATTTGCCGGTGGGAATCAAGGATTTATACCAAAAACCGGGGTCGCGTGAAGGTCTGCAGATGGTCGAAAATTCTGGCGTATTTATTTATTACAAAGTTACAGGATGTCCATGATGAAAAACCAGGAGGAGACCTCGAAAGGGGGATTAACTTACAAGGATCTGTTGGTCCTGGCTCTGGCTGTGATTTTGGTTATGGGCTTCTACCTTGCGGTTTGCAGAGCCCAGGGATGGATGGGTTTTCCATTGGACGACGCCTGGATTCATCAGACCTATGCCCGCAGTCTGGCTGAGAGGGGGGAGTGGGCATTTCTTCCAGGTCAAATATCGGCAGGGTCAACAGCACCGCTTTGGTCTGCATTGATCGTACCCGGCTATCTGGTCAATGGCAATCCCCCTTATTTCTGGACGTTTTTGCTGGGTGGTGCTTGTTTATGGGGGGTGGGGGTCATCAGTGAGTTGATTTATAAAAGGGTTGCCAGGCGTAAAGAAAAACAACGCCTGCCGTGGATGGGCATTTTCATGATTGCTGAATGGCACCTGGTTTGGGCTGCAGTTTCCGGGATGGAGACCTTGTTACAGGCGTTCATCGTGATGGCTGTATTTCTGATGTTATTTATCGTCACCGATATTAAAGCCTGGTGGTTATACCTTCTACTCGGCGGGCTGACCGGATTATCAATTTGGGTGCGTCCGGATGGCATCACCCTGTTGGGTCCGGCAGGGTTGTTTATCCTGTTGACAGTGACGGGACTGCGCCGGAAAGTAATTAACCTGTGCTGCCTGCTGGGTGGTATTGCCCTGCTGGTTCTACCTTATATGTACTTCAACTGGAAGCTGGCGGGTGCAATACTGCCAAACACATTCTTTGCCAAGCAGGCGGAATATTCCATCATGGTGGAAACACCATTCTGGCTTCGGATGCTGAAATTGATCAGCCTGCCAATGGTGGGTGTGGGTGTGCTGCTGGTTCCGGGTTGGCTTCATGCCGCCTGGAAGATGGTTAATGGTGTATTGACAGGAGTTCAATCCGGGACGAAAGCCTGGAT
>CALMHE010000297.1 GCA_937863865.1 uncultured Anaerolineaceae bacterium
CCCTCCGACGCGACCACCAGAAACCGCGCCAGGCCAGCAAGCCGACGGTGATCCTTACCTAAGACCCCGCCCTCGGCGCCCCGGCCGCATCACCGCCCCCCAATGATTGGTACCTGACCTAACCTGACGGCACCTTTGGAGACCCTCTTCATGTCCTCGAAAATATCCGCTGTTCTTTTCCTGATCACCCTGGCCGCCGGGTTATCCAGCCACGCCCTGCTGGCGGTGGAAACCCCGCCCGCCCTGACCGCGACGAGCTGGTTATGGCAACAGACCCAGATGAATAACGGCGACCGTTTTCGCCCGGCCGAGCCGGGGAATTATCACCTGCGCTTTCTCGGGGATGGAACCCTCGCCATTCAGGCCGACTGCAACCGGGCCCAGGGTCGCTACGAGATTGAAGACCATCGCCTGCGGATCGAGCTGGGGCCCATGACCCTCATGGCCTGTGGCGAGGCCTCCCTGGGGGATCGCTTCCTGGCCAATCTGGGCGGGGCCAATAGCTATTTTCTCCGGGACGGCAACCTCAACCGCACCCGTTTCGATATGTCCGGCTGGCAATCCCTGGAAGGTGCCGCCGCCGAGGCGCAGACGTTGGGGCAGTTTGCCATCAACACAGCCCACCTCTTTATTGCCATGGCGATGACGCCGGATAGTTTTACCCAGCGGGGTCTCACCGCCCAGGGGCGCAGTCCGGATGCCGTCCGCCGCAGCCTGCGGGCGGTGCTGCGCCAGGGGGAGGCGCTCAGTTCGCCGCCGGTGCTGCATGAGAAATCATTTTCGGACAATATCCGGGACATTCTGGTGATGGCGGACAGCTGCCGGAAAGCCCCGTTGATGATCGATGAAAAAAGTCTGCTGCTTGCCATGTTGGGCTTGTCCGGCAGTTCAACCGTCCAGGCGCTGGTGCAGATGGGCATCAAGCTGGAGCATTTTTACTTCGTGATGGGGGAACCCTTCCCCACCGTCCAGGCGGGAGCCGCCCCCCAGCCTGAGGTGACCACCGCCAGCCCGACACCCACACTGGACCTGCTGGGCAGGGACCTGACCAAAGCCGCAGCAGCCGGACAGCTGGATCCGATCCTGGGACGTGACGATGAAATTCAACGCATGATCCAGACATTGGTTCGACAGCGCAAGAACAACCCGCTGCTGATTGGCGAAGCCGGCACCGGCAAGACTGCCATCGTGGAGGGGCTGGCACAGCGGATTGCCAAAGGCGAGGTCCCGGCGCGGCTGCGCGGTAAACGCCTGCTGGATATCCCCATCGCCAGCCTGCTGGCGGGCACCCAGTATCGCGGTCAGATGGAGGAACGCCTGGTGGCGCTGGTGAAGGAAGCGGGATCATCCGATGTGATCCTTTTCTTTGACGAAGTCCACACCCTGGTCGGTGCCGGGCAGTCCAGCGGTTCCAGCCTGGATATCAGCAATATCCTCAAACCGGCGCTGGCACACGGCGACCTGCACTGCATTGGCGCCACCACGCCCGAGGAATATGCCCGTACCATTGAAAAGGATTCCGCCCTGGACCGGCGCTTTCAGCCCATTGTGGTGGACGAAGTGGAGCCGGAGATAGCATTGGAAATCCTGCGTTCATTAAGTAAAAAATACCAGGAATATTACCAGGTGATGATCCCGGAGGTGGTTTTGCGCACCACCATCGAGCTGGTGATGAAATACCTGCCGCAGCGCCGCCTGCCCGACAAAGCAATTGACCTGTTGGAGGAAACCTGCGCCCGGGTGAGTGTCCAGCAGCACACCACCTCGACCGCACCCGGTTTGGAGCCGCTGGTGGAGATCACCGTGCAGCACCTCACCGGCATTCTCAGCGAGTGGACCGGGGTGCCCGTGGAAGGGGTCTCGCTGGTGGAGGGGGAGCGGCTGGCAAACCTGGAAACATTGCTGGAAAAGCACGTGCTCGGGCAGCCGGAGGCGATCAGCCGGCTGGCAAATGCCGTACGGGTTGGGCGGGCTGGTCTGCGCACCGCCCACCGACCTCTGGCGATCCTGCTCTTCATGGGTCCCAGCGGGGTTGGAAAGACCTCGCTGGCATATGCCCTGGCAGTGGAGTTGTTTGGCTCACCGGATGCCCTTTTCCGGTTGGACATGTCGGAATTCATGGAATCGCATAATGTCGCCAAGCTGGTCGGGGCGCCGCCGGGTTATATTGGCTATGAACAGGAGGGGATGCTCACGGCGCGCCTGCGCCGTAATCCACATGGGATTGTCCTGTTTGATGAGGTTGAAAAGGCACACCCGGCGGTGTTTGACCTGTTTTTGCAATTGTTTGATACCGGTCGGTTGACGGATGCCCAGGGGCGCACCGCCAACGGTGAACACACCATCTTCATCCTCACCTCCAATATCCAGTTGCCGAAGGAAGTGACCGAGCGACCGCTGGGGTTCGCCCCCAGCCAGGAGCCGCCCAGGAAGAAGGGTGAGGATTTGCGCCAGATTTTAAAGAACGCCTTCCGGGTGGAGTTCATCAACCGGCTGGATGAGGTGGTGATGTTCCGTTCACTTTCCAGTGAGGACTGCCAGGCGATCACCCGGATGAAATTAAAGTGGGTGCAGCAGCGGGCGGCGGAGCGCAGCCTGCAGGTTGAATTTACCCCGGACGCAGTCCTGTACATCGCCGAACTGGGTTTCAGCCCGGAATTTGGAGCGCGCTACCTGGAGCGGACCATTGATCAATATGTCAATCAGCAGCTGGGCAGGCTGATTGTCCAGGGGAAACACGGCAGATGGCTTTGCAGGGTGGGGGAGGAGGGTTTGATTTTCGAACCCATTTCCGAACCTGCCGGATCATAATCTTTTGTGAGGAATTGAATGAATTTAACAAGTGGCAGTAAATTAAAACCCGGCGATCTGGTCTGGCAGTATGAAATTGACTCCTTTTTAGGCAGCGGCGCTTTTGGCAATGTTTACCTGGCGCATCACCGCACCATGCAGCGCCGGCGGGTTGCCATCAAGCAACTGCGGATGAGTGAAGCCCCGCCCGAGATCGTCAAACGGTTTATCCACGAATCTTACGCAATGGGCGAGTTGTACCACCCCAATGTGGTGTTGATTTACGAATTAATCGAACCGGAGATGTACCCCGATATTGACACCTACTATATCGTGATGGAGTACGTGGACGGCGGCACCCTGGAGGACTGGATGCACAAGCCGGAACATCCCCTGGGAGCGCTTGCCGAACAGATTCGCATCCTCAAGGCGGTCTGCCGGGGGCTGGCAATGGCGCACCAGGAGGGCATCTACCACCGCGATATCAAGCCGGAGAACATCCTGCTCAACAGGGACGGCTCGCAAATCAAAATTGGTGACTGGGGGCTGGCGCATTTGGAATCCCATAAGATGACCGTGCTGGGGGATGTGTTGGGGACAATGGATTATATGCCTCCGGAGCAATCCAGCGGACAGTCGATTGATGCCGATGCCCGCAGCGACCTGTACTCATTGGGGGTGATCTTTTACGAGATGGTCACCGGGCATGTCTGCCTGGACCTGGAAGCAGTGGGCAACCGGGCGGTGATGGAGTTCCTCCAGCGGAATCCGCTGCAGGCGGCGAACAAGCAATTGTTAACCCACCTGGCGCAGCGAGCCTACGCGCTCTCCCGCGGCGACGCGCCCGGCGACGCGCATTTTCGCAATGTCCTCCGGGGACTTGATCGAGGCGGACATCGGCTACTCGCCCCGAAGCAGGTCGTTGATGCTGGTCTTGGACCGAGTCTTCGCGTCGACGCGCTTGACGATCACTGCGCAGTACAGGTTGTACTTGCCGTCGGCCGCAGGCAAGCTGCCCGCGACGACCACGGACCCGGCGGGCACTCGCCCGAAAGTCACCGCGCCGGTCGCCCGGTCGTAGATCTTCGTAGACTGCCCCAGATAGACGCCCATGCCCAGCACCGAGTTCTCCTCGACGATGACGCCCTCGACGACTTCGGAGCGGGCGCCGATGAAGCAGTTGTCCTCGATGATCGTCGGATTGGCCTGCAGCGGCTCGAGCACGCCGCCGATGCCCACGCCGCCGGACAGGTGGACGTTCCTGCCGATCTGCGCACACGAGCCGACGGTCGCCCACGTGTCGACCATCGTGCCTTCATCGACATAGGCGCCGATGTTCACGAAGGATGGCATCAGGACCACGTTGCGCGCAATGTAGGCGCCGCGCCGGGCCACCGCCGAGGGCACCACGCGAAAGCCGGCGCCCGCAAAGTCGCTTGCGTCCCAGCCGGAAAACTTGCTCGCGACCTTGTCGAAGTAACGCGGATACGCGTCCTGCGCCCCGTCCGCGGCGGCGATCACGCTGTTGTCCTGGAGCCGGAACGAGAGCAGCACGGCCTTCTTGATCCACTGGTGCGTGATCCACTGCCCGTCCGCTTTCTCTGCGACGCGAAGGGTCCCGCCGTCCAGGCCGGCGATCACGGAAAGGACGGCATCCTTGACGGCGGGCGGCGCCCTGGCCGGCGTGATGGATGCGCGGTCTTCCCACGCCTGTTCGACAACTTGCTGACGGTCGGGCATCTCGGTGATCTCTCTCTGGCTCAAAC
>CALMHE010000298.1 GCA_937863865.1 uncultured Anaerolineaceae bacterium
GTGTATTCCCGTGGAATCATGTTGCTGGCAGGTATTGCTAGCTTGCTCATTATACTTTTCAGGGCAAGCGTCACCCGGTTGATTCCGTTGTATGCCATCGGTGTATTTCTATCATTCACCCTTTCTCAAACCGGGATGGCACATCGTTGGTGGAAATCAGGTCGATTGGAGCCCGGAGACCAAATTAAAGAACGTGGCTCGGTTTTATATCATGACAGACAATGGCTCCTCAAAATGTTGATTAATGGTTTGGGTGCCATGGTTACCCTGGTGGTTGCGATCATTTTTGGGGTGACCAAGTTCACTGATGGTGCCTATATTGTTGTCTTCCTGATTCCTTTTCTGGCTTTTGTTTTTTATTCCATTCATCGACATTATCAAAAGCTGGCAGGGAAACTTTCATTGGAAAATTTTGGCATGCCGCCGCATATTGGACGACATCGGATTATCATCCCAATCGGGGGGGTACATCGGGGAACCCTGGCAGCACTCCGGTATGCCCGCATGATCAGTGATGACATCACCGCAGTGCATGTATCAATTGACCAGGAAGAGACAGAAAAAATACGACAAAAATGGGATATGTGGGGTGGCGGTGTTCGTTTGCTGATTCTTGAATCACCATATCGCTTATTTGTTGAACCGTTGCTTGAATATATTGATGAGATTGATAGTCAGCGAAAACCCAACGAATTGATTACCATTGTAGTTCCCCAGTTTGTAACCCGGCGGATTTCATCCAACGCCCTGCATTCCCGCACAGCGAATACTTTACGAAATGTATTATTAAACAGACCCGGGATTGTCATCACAGAAGTACCATACCTGGTCGAGTAAAGAGATGAAAAGAGAGGTGGAATGAGAATCCTGGTGGTTGGTTGTGGACGCATGGGTGCCGAACTGGCGTACCGGTTGTTTCGAAATGGTCATGATATTTGTATCATCGATAACCTGGAGGAATCTTTTCGGCATTTACCGCCGGATTTTTCCGGAAGAATTTATGAGGGGGAAGTATTAAATTTTGATGTCCTTCATCGGGCGGGAATTGAATCCTGTGATGCTGTGGCGACTGTGACCAATTCTGATGCGTTAAACCTGGTTGTGGCACATGTCGCAAAGGAGCATTTTCATGTTCCTAATGTTGTTGCAAGAAATTTTGATCCCACATTCCGCGAGCTTTATGAATTATTTAATATCCAGGTAATCAGTGCGACCAGCTGGGCAGCTCAACGGCTGGAGGAAATGATCTACCATGGCGAGGTGCGGACTGTATTTTCAGCCGGGAATGGTGAAGTGGAAGTATACGAAATAACCATTCCCGATCAATGGAACAAAATTGAATTAAAAAAGTTGTTGGTTGATGAGGTTTTACCGGTGTCAATTACAAGAGCCGGGCGTGCCATTTTACCGGTTCCTGAAACGATCCTGGAAACCTCGGATATCCTGCATGTCAGTGCCACACTGGAAGGGATCCAATCCCTGCGAAGTCAATTGGGGCAAGGAGGCTGAACCATGTATGTAGTCATCGCAGGTGGTGGACGAACCGGAACACAGCTTGCCAAATTTCTTTTAAAACAAGGTCACGAAGTTCACCTGATTGAGGATCGCCGGGAGGTTCTTTCGTATATCCACAAGGAACTGCCGACTGAATCGATCCATGAGGGTAATCCCCTGGCGCCGGGTGTATTGGAACAATCCGGCATTCAGGACGCCCAGGTTTTGGCTGCCTGTACCACGCGTGATGATATAAACCTATTGCTTTGTTACATCGCGCGTATCAAATATCATGTGGGTCGAACCATTGCCCGGGTCAATAATCCGCGGGATGCCTGGATGTTTGACGAAAAATTCCATGTGGATGTTCAATTGAATCAGGCTGAAATCATGGCAAACATGATTCAGGAAGAAATGTCGATGGGCGATATGATGACACTGCTCAAGCTGCGGCGTGGAAATTTCTCACTTGTGGAGGAAAAAATTCCAGCGGGAGCTCAGGCTGTGGGCAGATCGATTAAAGATCTTGACCTGCCTGAAGGATGTGTCATTGCCGGTATTATCCGCCACGGCGATATGGTTGTTCCCCGGGGTCAAACGGTGTTTGAGGTGGGGGATGAAGTGCTGGCAATCACTGATCAACCGAGTGCAATTAGACTGGCAGAGTTGTTTGGACGCCCTTGAAGATTGACCACCTGGATGGGTTACGGTATAATATTTTTTCGTGCATTTAAATTGATGAAAGGAAAGGTGTAATGTCAACAAAACGTACATATCAACCAAAAATTCGCCGCCGCCTGCGTGTACACGGTTTTCGCTCAAGGTCAGCATCTGCTGGCGGGCGGGAAGTGTTAAAACGCCGCCGTCTGCGCGGACGTCACAAGCTGACAGTGACAATGAACAATCATGTAAAACGGGTCTCCTGGTAAACCCAATTCGATTATGCAGGACCGGGCTAGGGGTATTTGGTTGTAAAATGGTTCAAAGAGCTGGTATTCATGACCAGGATACTGTGTGAAACGGGAATTTCGGCTGACACGAACAACCGATTTCAAGCGGGTAAGGAAATATGGGAAATCGTACGTCCACCCGCTTCTTGTGTTGATCGTTCAAGCTTCCTCAAATCCCGGGGTGCGGGTGGGGGTAGCTGCCGGTCGATCGGTGGGCAACGCGGTAATCCGAAACCGCGTCAAGCGCCGCTTGCGGGCATGCATGGACGGGCTGTTACCCCGACTGACACCAGGAATGGATATCTTACTTCTCGCACGTAAGCCAATTGTCTTTGCCAGGTTTGATGAAATATTTACAGTGGTTGCCCAATTGCTCCATCAAGCGGGCTTGCTGATCGAAAAAGAAAGCGTGGATGGATCGTCTGGATCAATATCCAATGAGCCGCGGTTGCGGGATTTGCCATTCCGGTTGATAAATTTACCGAGAATTGCCTTGTTGGGATTATTCAGAACATATCAGGTTGTCGTTTCCCCACTGCTTCCTCAAAACACATGCCGATTTTACCCATCCTGTTCACATTACGGGTACCAGGCTGTGTACAAACATGGTGTACTTAAGGGATCCTGGATGGCAGTAAAACGGGTATTTCGTTGTAATCCATTTAATCCTGGCGGATACGATCCGGTTCCTTGATATCAATTCATGATGGAAAACCCAATGAAACTGACAAAAAAAATATCGCTTGTATTCATCCTGTTGGTGGGAGCGCTGCTGCTTTCTGCCTGCGGGGGTATCATGTCTGCCTCAAGTTGGCCCGGCATCACCGGAAATGGAGATGTGGCATATGTGGCGGCAGCGAATTATGTCCATGCCATTCGATTGGTGGATGGATCTGAGGTATGGCGCTACCCTGCAAAAGCTGAGGCAAGCCGGATGTTCTATGCAGCTCCGGTTTTGGTCGGTGATCAACTGATTGTCGGTGATTATCGCAATGTTTTGCATAGTTTGAATCCTCAGACGGGTGCTGAAAAATGGAGTTTTTCCCAAGCCAAAGGTCGCTGGATTGCCAGTCCACTGGTGGTTAAGGATATCATCGTGGCTCCCTGCGCTGATCATTTCCTGTATGCTTTGGACTTAAATGGGAACCTCCTGTGGAAATTTGAAACCGGGCAGCCCATTTGGGCTACTCCCTCCACGGATGGAAATCTTGTCTATGTGGCTTCCATGGATCACTCCGTATATGCG
>CALMHE010000299.1 GCA_937863865.1 uncultured Anaerolineaceae bacterium
GTGGAAAATTTTTCCGCCGGTCCATTCGCGCAGGAATTGGATGAAGGGCAGGGTGAATGGATTTACCAGGCTGTTGAGGGTGTGTTTATGGAATCCAACAGGGGTTTGGATCTGGCATATCCATCCGCTTACCGCTGGACACCGGCTGGGCAGCCCCGGGGCGGCGGGATTTCCATCCTGGTATATTCGGATGATCCCTATCACCCGGCACCCAATACATACCTGGATCAAGCCATCCGCTATCTGGGACTTCCATACCTTGCTTTCTATAACGGCAATTGGGGGGGATTTATGGATGCTCTGGAATATGGCGGTCCCTGGGATGTGGTGCTGTTTGGAAATGATAATTATGGTCCACCTGAAGCCGTCTATTCCGCACTCAATAATTATGTGGCTGGGGGCGGAAGGTTGATTATGCATACATGGTTTACGTTGACATATCCGGCAAATCCATTGTGGAATACCATGGGAGTAACCTATGCCGGTTCCAACTACGAACCTCCGCTGCCGGTGCACTGGTGGCTGCCCGATCATCCCGGTTTCAATTATTTTGAAACCGTGCCGGAATTGACCGACCTGACAGATTCCCGGTACGGCATCTATGGTCAGCTGGTGGAGCCCCTGCCCGGCTATGTTGCCCTTGCCGGCTATACACCCAACCCGTCTGCCAGCCAGGCTGCGCTGGTGGCGCGCGGCAGTGATGGTGGAACCATCTACAAAGCCTTTCTGGATGGGCATAACGATGCCGATCTGGATGCGGATGCCATGCCGGACGGTGCCGAATTGTGGGTAAATCTGGTGCGCGGCATACTGAGTATTGACTTCCCCGACATGAGCTGGTTCGACATCGACGGTGCGCATGAGGGTGCCATCCATCCGGGAGGTGATGTGGTGCTGCAGTATCACATTCATCCGGATGGTGCACCGGCGGGTGAATATTTCGGCTGGTTGATGATCCTCAATACGGCGTTGAATGAATCAATTTACCTGATGCCGGTGGATTTGCTGGTGAAAAACATACTGCATCTTCCGTTGATATTGCGGTAGTTTGACTGATCCACGAGGGTTTACAAAACAAAGGAGGCGGCGCAAGCCGCCTCTGTTGTATATTTTGGTAATTTGATTTGCCATTTTCTACCAGGTTGGGTTGACAAAACGATTGTAATTTTATTAATATTCATTATAATTGCTTATGGAATATTAATCTTTCTAACATATAAAAGGGGCAGGAGTTTTCATCGCAGCCTGCATGGCTCGATTGAATACGGGTTCACAGCTGATTTTTCATTCCATTTTTCTGGAGGAAAGTAATGAAACGTTTGTACCTATCCATAGCACTGCTGAGCCTGTTGATGGTGCTCAGCCTGGCGACCAGCGCTGTCGGTGCGGCAGTTCCTGTTGAGGAAGAAATCGCTCCACCCCTGCCTGCTGCCATATCCACGGGGGTTGATCCAATGGTTTCTGGAAAAATGCAAACCGGCATCCAATCATTGAGTGGCAGCAATGTCATATTTTACCCGACCGGGGGCGGGCAAACCTGCTATACGCCCGGGATATCCCAAACCTTGTGTTTTCAATCTGAAACATTTACATCCGACTGGGAGTATGTGTACAACAACTGGTTGAAATTTCCTTCTTCCTGGGTGGTCAGCAATGTGTACACCGTGGGGACACCCGCCTGTACCACGGGTAATTTTGGGCCCTTCAGCTGGTCATTCCAGACTTCCCCCTACGAAGTGAATATCAACCAAACTCGCAATCAAGCCTCATCCGACTACTGCGTGGCGACCTATTGCGTGGATGTCACTCCTTCTGGAGTAATGGATCACGCCGGGGTGTCCTGGTATTTTGATGGTGATGGGTATGGCTCCACGCCACATAACCCTTGTTCCAATGATGGGTACACACCTGCCGGGCAAAATACCTGTGATGAGGCGATCAGTCCGCCGGCATCGGTTCCCATCTGTTCTCTTCCGCCGGGCATCTACCTGGAGCCGGAATTAATCCAGACGGAGGGCTGCAAGGGTTCACCTCAAACTCATACCTTCACCCTTTTCAACGCCACCGGAACTGATGCCAACATTGAACTGGACTATGTAATGCCGGATTTTCCGGGCGAATTTACCGGTCCGTCCATAATTTCGGTTGCTGATGGTGCTTCGGAACAGTTTGATGTCACCTTGAAACCCAGCGGATGCCTTTTGGAGGGGGACATCCTTCATGCCCAATTGGATGCGGAAGACCTGACGGGCGGTTATACGGATTCCTCCACCATTGAGAAGACAGTGATCGACCGTGTCGAAAAGTGGACCCAGATCCCGGATGAACCTGACAGCGGGCGCATGGACAACGTGATCGCCGGTTATGATGGCTTGGTTTGGAGCATCACTGGATATGGAAGCAATGCCAATGTACGCACGTATGATCCAGGCACTTTGACATGGACAACTGTGCCCGATTCGGCAGCCCCATTTGGGGTTAATTACGCACGGTCCGGCTGCCAGGTGGATAATATGGTCTACATCTATGGTGATGCAACTGATAATCTGGCTTTCACCGATCTGTGGAGCTATGACATGGAGACCAACACCTGGGCGCAGGAAGCCCCGACAGGCACACCGCCTTCGTATGACGGCATCTGGGCGCCCGCCTGGGCGGCGGATGAGGCAAACGGCATCTGTTACCTGACCGGCGGTGCCACCACCCCGGGCGGGGGGGATTTATCCTCGGTGTATGTCTATGATTCAATTGCCAATGCCTGGCTGGATCCGCTGCCGGATTTCACCACTGCGCGTGATTTTCACGCTGCATTCCTCACCAAACAATCCGCCACGGGGGTTCCCTTATTATGTGTTGCAGGTGGTAATAATAATGATTACGGGTTGACATCAACCCAATGTTATGATTTTTATACTGAAGCCTGGCGCGCTGAAAACGATACAATTGCCCCTCTGCCGGTTGACCTGTGGGGGATGGGTTATGTAAACCAATCTGAAGACATTCTCTGGGTCATCGGCGGCATCATTGGAGGAAACTTATCGAATCAGGCATATCTCTACTATGAACCAGCGGAGGAGTGGTTTGACTATGGACACCTGGAAAGCGGTGCAGTCTTCCGCACGTCAGCCGTTCTGGTGGATGATACGGTCTACCATATCGGTGGGTCGATGGGCGGTTTCAATTATGTGGGTCTGTCAGATCGATTCGATTCATATGACTGTCCCGATTGCGAAGGACCGGTATTCACCAAGGAAGCCCCATCTGAAGCTGTGTTCGGCGATGAAATCACTTACGCCATCACCGTTGCCCCTTTCAACCGGCTGCCGGTATCCGTTGAGGATTATCTGCCGGATGGGGTTAAATTTGTGCCGGGAAGCCTGATGGTGGATCCGGATGTGGGTGATTATGGCTATGATGCCGGAAACAACCGGGTCTGGTGGGAATTTACACCAGGTCTTATGGGTATTCAGGGTTGGAAGCCGGCTTTGGTC
>CALMHE010000300.1 GCA_937863865.1 uncultured Anaerolineaceae bacterium
GGTGGAAGGGGGCAGCCTGGTGGGACTGACGGAACGAATCCAGGCGCTGCGCCGGCGCTATAACCTGGACGGTGACAAATTGGAAAAGACATGGGTTCTTTTACGGGAAATCGAAGGGGAGATTCAATCTGCCGCCGGAATGTCTGAAACGGAATTTACTGTTTATCTACAGGATTCAGTAGAAAAACGTTAAATCACTAATTCCGGCTCTTTAGGGTGCCAACAGGTTGTAGTAATTGTAAATGCCCATGGATAGTTCAGCGAACAGCAGGTTGGCATTGTCCCAGATTAATTGTGCATCGCGCTGCATGGAAATCACCAGCACATAGTTACCGGCAGGTGTATACACAATTCCGGCATCCGAAATGGTGTGAATGTAGCCGTCAGCTTCGGTGATCCAGCCGTGCTTGTGGGCAATCCGGGTCCCTTCCGGCAGACCAGCCTGGATCAGGACTCCAATGCGGTTGTTTGCCAGATCGTTGATCATCAATTGACATTCTGAATGGCTGATTTCTCCCGGGAAAACGGCAGCAAACGTTCCTCCCCCGGTCTGGGCACATTGATAGATATCTGTCAGGATCATGCCCATATCCACGGGGGTGGTCTGGTTGTACGCATCCGGGAAGGTGGTCCAATCAGCCCGCTGGTTGGCGGGTGTCTCAATGCGCCGCAGCAGGGGAGCACCGGGATAAAAGTAGCCGGCAAGGAATGTATTTTTCAATCCCAGGGCTTGCAGGTCATCGGTCACCATGATGGGTCCCAGATTTTTTTCCAGGAAATTTTGCATCAATAGATCAGCCGGGTCATTCTCGGAACGAACGATCATCAGTTCAATGAGATCAGATGCTTCCTTGGGAGTGGGTTCGTCCAGACGGCGCAGGACGGATACCATGATCGGGATTTTCATGGTGCTGGCAGCGGTGAATGCAATTTCCGGGGGGTAATTCATACCCTGTGTATAGGCGAAGCTGAGTTCCTGGTTGGTTTGAAGATCAAACAGGTACAATTCCGTGATTCCATCAAAACCGGAAGAATCGATGATTTGTTTCAGAAGAATTTCAAGGTTTTGCAGGGTTGGACGGGGTGCAGCAATGCGGTTGGTGGTCAGGTTGACCACCCGGTTGGATGGAGATCGCAGGGCATCCTCAATTAATATGACCGCCCGGTCAACATCCAGGGCGCTGCCGGGTTTTCCAACTTCGAAGGATGGAGTGCCCGGGATGGGTTTGGCAGATTCCGGAGCGGTATCATAACGGCTGGAAATTTCATTGATGAGGTAACTTCGCAGCCGTTCTTCAGACAGAGTGGAACTGAGGGGAATATTGACGGAGGTGCCGACCTGGTTCCACAAGTAATTCCAGAAGGCGGTCCAGAAGGGCAGATTAACCCTTTGCTGATCGGCGGATGCCAGCATGGCTTCCAGGTTGAGTTCAAAACCGGCTGTGGAGGGCTTGATTTGAATCACGGCATCCCCATAATGCATTTCTATTGGAATACCATAAGCTTCCACCAGGCGGTTGGCAGCCTGGGAACGGTTAAGTCCCCCGACCGGAATATTGGCGATGGATGTGCCAAAAGGAAATGCGCTGCGGATGCGGCTGAACTGCACCAATTGCGTGACCAGGAGCAGGGCGGCTATGAATAATAAGGCGATGGCGATCCAGGGTAAAAAGTTAACTTTTTTTCCGTTCATATTTGCTCTTTTCGCACAGTGAATCCGATTGTACCAGAAATGAGGATAATCCTGTGGAGAGACATGTCCAGGCGGCAAATACCTGAGGGGATATGGTATATACTTGGGTTATGAATGGTGAGGCATCCCCGGAAATCCAGGCATTAAGGAATGTCCACTTCCTGCATGGCTGCAGCGACGAAGAGCTTGGGAAGATTTTGGAGCAGGCTGAACCGGTTTCATTTTCGAACGGGGATTTTATTTTCAAGGCAGGTGAAACCGCTCGTGGGTTTTACATCCTGGTTAGCGGGAAGGTCAGGTTAACCCGCAAACATGGAAAATCGACGGAAACCCTGCTGATGCTGGAGGGAAACGGCTATTTTGGGCAGGAAGCTCTCAATCGCCGGGAAAAGCGCCAGGTGAATGCTGAAGCACTTTCGGATGGTACCGCTTTGAAGTTCAGCATGACTGCCCTGGATTTCCTGTTGGATGAAATTACAGGTTTGCTGGAAGATCTGGATCTGGTCCGGGAGACATACCGGCTGTTCCTCCATGAAAAAACACCCTGGCGCGGGGTGAGGGAGGCGGTTCATCTCATGATCCGGCGCCACCCGATTTTCTTGTGGCAGCGGCTGATTCCTGCCATTTTTTTTGCGATTTTTACCGGCACATTATTTGGTTCGCTGCAGGTTAAAGCAGGCACTCAGTCCGGGGCATTTTTGGTGTTGGTGGGCATTTCCCTGGCTGTTACGGCAATATGGGCGGCACTCGCCTGGATCGATTGGTCAAACGATTATTCAATTGTCACCAGCCGGCGGGTGGCGTTTCACGAGCGCATCATATTGATTTATGACAGCCGGCGGGAGGTTCCGCTGGAAGCTGTGCTCTCCGACGACCAGGAAACCTCCCTGTTGGGACGCATGCTTTCCTTCGGGAATGTGGTTGTCCGAACTTACACGGGCATGCTCCACCTGCCGGATATTCCCCATCCGGAAGCAGTCCGCCGGTTGTTGAGTCATGTCCAGGACACTGCCCGGGAACAGTCAAAAATAAAACAACAGGAAACCATGGACAATGTCATCCGGCAGCGGTTCAAGCACGAAGAAATCCCCACAGCTGCCGGGGAGCAGGAAGTTGTCCCGGTATATCAACACGGCACCCTTCAAACGATGCTGGTGAATTTATTCCAAATGCGCATGGTGCAGGGACCTTCGATCATATATCGAACCCACTGGTTTATTCTTTTCGCACGTCTGTTCCTGCCCACGCTGATTAATTTAATCCTGTTTATACTATTTTTACTGCGATTGTTTGGTGTGATGACATTCCTGCAACTGGGCAACTTTGTGGCGGTCTGGTTAATTTTGGAATTTATCGCCATTTCCTGGTGGGTTTATCAGTATGTGGACTGGAGCAATGACCGGTACATCATTACAGACCGGGAGTTGATTGATTATTACCGGAAGCCATTGGGTCGTGAGGAACGCCGATCCGCCCCGCTTGAAAACATCCAGACGATTGATTACGAACAGCGGAATCTGATTGCCCTCATTTTTAATTATGGAACGGTGTACATCCGGATAGGTGACTCGGAATTATCATTTAACAACGTTTTCAACCCATCCGAAGTGCAGCGCCAGATTTTCGAACGATATATGGAAAAGAAGAAAAAAAGGGAGGAAGACCTGGCGCGGGCGGAACAGGAACGCATGCTGGGGTGGTTGGACTCCTATGATCGAATTATCCATCCCCAGCAGGCATTTGGTGACGAGGAGATGGATGCTGAGGAAGAGGAGGAGGAAAATCCTCAAAACGATGA
>CALMHE010000301.1 GCA_937863865.1 uncultured Anaerolineaceae bacterium
AACCGGGTGTCTTCAAGGGACCCACCGGCGTGACATACTCCTGCGACAGGACGATATCCTCAATTTTGCCGTAATACGTGGAATTTTGTCCGGCGCCGCGTGTCACCACCCAGCCGCCCACACTGGAATGCATGAAGGACTGGGGAAAATGTCCGCAGGTGTAACCCCGTTTTGCATTCAGAATTTGCGGGGCATTATTAAGAATTCGTTCCAACTCCGGTCCCGGCATCCCCGCCTGCACAGTGATGGTTTGATCCATTTCATTAAAACCGACCACCCTGTTCATGTGCCTGCTCATATCCAGGCAGATGCCGCCCTGTAACGCCTCCGTTCCGCGTGTCACAGTGGAACCGGCGCCGTAAATATAAAGAGGAATCCGGTGTTGGTGACAGTACTTTACTATGGCTTGCACATCTTCGGTTGAGCGCGGCGCTAAAACCAGTTCCGGCAGATTTTCAACCCGGTGCTGACGCAAGCGCAGGGCATCGAATGTCCCCGCGCCATAGGACGCCCGCAACCGTTCATATGTCCCCGTTTGTACATTCTCTTCACCCACCATGGCGGTAAGAGCCTGCACCTGCTCCGGATCCATTGTCACCGGCACTTCCTGACCAATTTCATCCATGCCGGTCTGCTGAGGCTGCTGGAAATCCGCCCCGGTCAAACCGAAGATTTCCAGCATCATGTTAAACATCCCCCGGTTGGGGTGCTTGAAACCGAGTGGATCGCCCCATTTAAAGAGACTGCGGAACGAACGCGGCGGGGGAGCCTGTTCGATCCAGGGTGGTGTGAACTGATTTTTTTTACTCACTGAGTTCCTCCGGAGTCGGTTTGGGTCAATTGATTCGGGGGAGCAAAAGCCCGCAGCCAGGTGTTCCGATATGCAGTTTCCTCAATAATCCATTTTTCGTCAGTCCAGCCGAGGGCAGGCTGGCAAATTTTGCGGATATTGGGCATCTCATCCATGCCGCCTTCGGGCAGCAGTAAACCAAGCCGCGTCCGCCTGAGAAGCAAATCCTCCAGGTGCACCACCTGTTCCGACCTTGCCGCCCAGCGCAGCTCCGCCCAGAGTGTGGGTGTCCCCGCCACCTGCAATAGATCTTCAGACTGTGATGTCACTAGGATACGCGGAGCATCCATCCCATAACGACCCAACAGGCGCATTTTTTTTGCAGGATCCAGATCAGTCTCCCATACCATTTCATCAGATGTCCTTTCATCCACCCTGTCCAGCGCCCGCGCCAGGGGATTGGGCAGAGGATGATTCGGAAGACGCCTGTGAATGAAGCGAAGGGTCGTTTGTGCCATGTGGCGAAACATGGTCAACTTGCCACCGGTAATTGTCACCAGCCCATCTTCATCCCATAAGACTTCATCGCGCGATTCCTTGGAGGGATTGGCTTTACCGGTATCCAAAACGGAACGGATGCCGGCAACCGTGGAGATCACATCACCCTCCCCCAAGCCCAGGCATCCGAACAGGTGCTTAACACCAGACATCAAATAATCAATTTCATCCCGGCTAATCTGCGGGTCGGTTTCCATGGCTGTAGTATGATCCACATCGGTTGTGCCCACCAGGGTCACACCCTCCCATGGGAAGGCAAAAACCGGGCGCTTGTCCGCCGGATGCATAAAGGAAATGACCTTGCTCACCGGGAATTTATCCTGTGGAAAAACAAGGTGGGAACCGCGCAGCTGGCGCAGCCTTCGCGGGCGCCCAATCCTGCCGCGCAGCTCGTCAGCCCAGGCTCCAGTGGCATTGATGACCACCTTTGCCTGTACTTCTTCTGTCCGGTCACCAACCAAGTCATGCACAACAGCTCCGCAAACCTGTCCCTTTGGGTCACGAAGCAGATTTTCGACCCTGGCATAATTCAGAGCAGTGCCCCCTTGCCGCTGCCCCTCACGGATCACCCGTAAAAC
>CALMHE010000302.1 GCA_937863865.1 uncultured Anaerolineaceae bacterium
CGCCATAGCAGTTCCGGTGGTGATTATTGCAATTGCTGCCACGGTTTATGTGCGGTCAGGACGCACGAATATCCAGGCTGCCTATATCCAAAAAGCCCAGGAAATTGCCCAACAGGCGGTCAGCCAACAGGATCTGTCAGCCCAACGTACTGCCTGGGAGGAAGTCATTTTGTGGCTGGACAAGGCAGATAAATATCGCATAACCGATGAGTCGATTGACTTGCGGCAGCAAGCCCAGGGAACCCTGGATAATATGGATGCAATCCGGCGATTGACATTCCAACCAGCCCTGGCAATTCAAATGGATGCCAGAGTAAATATTGTAAAACTATTGGCATCCTCATCCGAGGATCTCTACGCGCTGGATTCTGATGGTTGGGTGCATCACCTGGTGAAGACCGGTACGGAGTATGAGATTGATTCAAAATTTACATGCGGGTCCGGATCGGTCGGAATGATCATCATTGGTCCGTTGGTGGATATTGTTTCACTACCGCCAAATAATCCACACCGGGCAGCCATCATGGGTATCGATGCATCCGGCAATCTGCTTTATTGCAGTCCAAACAAGGGTTCTGAAGCAGTCTCATTGGTTCCCCCACCCAATTTATGGGGTGAACTGAGGGCAGTTGCTCTCTCGGGGGATGGATTGGATGTTCTGGATGGGAAGAACAATATCGTATGGAGGTATGAGGATCTGGATTTGGATTTCCAGGGACAACCCCGGGATTTCTTCGATAATGAGCGTCCAACTGATTTATCCTCAGTTATTGATCTTGAAGCATCAGATGAATTTCTCTTCATCCTGCGGGCTGATGGACAAATGGCGGTTTGTGAGTTCCGCACAGGAATGACCTACACCCGCTGCAATGATCCCACGGCGTATCATATGATTATTGGAGGAAAAACGGATGTGGGTGTCACGATTCCACCGGCGCAATTCATTCAAATGCAAATTACCCAGCCACCGGAACCCTCTCTTTTCATCCTTGATGCAAGTGGTCCAGCGGTGTACCACTTCAGCCATAAATTAAACATGAAATTACAATATCGCCCGGATTTGCAGGATCGCTGGTTGCCTGATAGAACGGTCAGCGCCTTTGTTGTGACCCCGGCAAGAAATCTTGTGCTGGCGTTTGGCAATCGATTGTATATCGCCCCGTTACCTTAACCAAGTTCCGAAATTGGTGCAGGTTCCAGTACCAATCGGCTTGATGCTGTCATCCAACCAAACAACAGCCAAAAATAGGGTAAGGCGAATGTATCCACACTGAAGCCCTCTATTACCAGGGCGATCAGCCCGAATTGTGCAGCCAACCCCCACATGGCTATCGGACGGGATATTTCAGCCAGGTTATGGACGTGAACTATCCAGACAAGACCTAACGACAGGTTAAAAA
>CALMHE010000303.1 GCA_937863865.1 uncultured Anaerolineaceae bacterium
GGGATATGTCCATTTTTTTCTTTTGGACGACCTGATAAATGAAAACAATGAGATAAAGTTCCATTTGCCTTTTGATGGTTTCAAAACTCGTCCGTCATTTACTGATGTTGACCAGTATCGTTTTTACAAAAAAGGGATTATTGACTTCATTAAATCGAGAAATAAACGAATAGAAAACCATATGAAAAGTATCGAAAAATAGATGACCCTCTCAATTCACGCCGGTTTCCAAACCGCGCGTGATTTTTTGGCAACTCGACAACGCGGAGAGGTGGCGTAAATTCCACCTTGTTCTTGCCTGTGCACGGTAAAATTTGACATTCCATAGAATAATGAGCGTCGTCCAGATGTAGAGGGAGAATAATAATTTAGCTTTTTCCCCGGGTTGGTTCATGTCTCTACCCCATTCTCTTTCATGGTCTATAATTATTGAAATAATAAAAGAATTAATATAACCAATTGGATGTATAAGATTGCCATTTAGGGTTTTCTACAGATAGCTGCAAAAAACGTAGTTGGGCAGAGCAATTCAACAAACATGAAAAGCCAAAGAATTCTCACCATGAAAAACAATCGTCTCTCGGTGAAGGACTTGATTGAGCGAATCATTTTGGCAACGCTCTTCGCGGCAATCGGATCGCTGATCATTATTGTTTTCAGTCAGTACAGACCCATTCTGTCCGGAGTGTACGATCTTTTTGGCAGGGTTAGCCTGATTCTGATTCTCCTGATTGCTGCCTTGCTGGCACGCAGAAGCAAGTCCTTACATAATTACTGGCAATTGATATTTGGACTTTTCATTATGGCTCTTGCAGTATCCCTTGATTGGTGGATTGCTGGACTCATGTTGGATTCTTTGGGACCATATACCAACACCCCTGCCGGACTGGCACTGGAGAAGATGAAAACCGTGATTATTGTCGCGATCGCGATCACCATACTTACCAGGTTTTCAGGGAGCAGTCTGGGCTCTATATATGTTCAACGTGGCGACTTGAAGCGAGGCCTTACCATTGGATTTATTGCCTTCGGTATTGCAGTGGCTGGTTCCATTCCGATGTCAAAACTCATGTTCGCGGGTGAGGATATGAGCCTGATAGAAGTGCTGAACTGGGCTCCATGGATATTGATCGCTGTTCTAGCAAACGCGACAAATGAAGAATTGTTATTTCGGGGATTATTCCTCCGAAAACTCGAACCATTCTACGGGAAGTTCCTTTCAAACTGCCTTATCGTCCTCGTATTTTCTGGATTGCATCTTGGAGTGACCTACAGCAGAGATCAGATGTTCTTTCTTGTTATTGTTGTGCCATTGGCGCTAGCCTGGGGATATATCATGCAGAAAACAGACAGCATCTGGGGCTCGATCCTGTTCCACGCTGGAACGGATATACCCATTTTCCTTGCCATTTTCACAACACGTTTCTAGGCAGCTCAATGCGGGAATTCACAACAACCTTTTGCAGGAATCTGGTGTAATAAATGTACATTCAAAGCCGCCGAACAAAGGCTCCAGTCGAACAGCGGCTCTGCCGCCGCTCCGCGCAGGGGTAGGGAAAGTAAACCCCTAGCCTATAATTTTTACCTCCGCACCGCGGTCCGAGCCGTATATACGGGTACAAGTTCCGCCCTGTGATCCATCCAGCAAGTTCCGTGTCTATTCATGTGTTTTGCCGTTTCTGGATTCATCGCCCCTGCGTTGCAGGTCTGTTTTTTCTCTCAATCATCAGTATCCGCTTTTTATTCATCTGCAAACACGATTAATCATTTTATGCCAGGATGATTTATGAGATGGCTCATAAAAGGTGAAGGTAATTTTTGATTATTGGGTAAGCTTATGGATATTCTGGTATGAAATAATTCAGATTCAAGATACAATCCCATTTAAACGATAGGGTGAATGAAGGAAAAATATGCTGCCAAAAATCATTATTTCAGATCATCCCGAAGAAGAATTCGTGATATTTCTTCAATCCCGAATTAGAGAATTTAATGATGACAACTCTCCTGATCACCGGATTAAACGTAATCCAGATTACATCAGACCTTTGAATTTAATTTTAAAATCTGACCAAGATGTAATGATTGGAGGGTTGTCCGGGAAGACATATTGGGGTTGGCTTGAAATTGTTAAATTGTTTATACCCATTGAGTTGAGGGGTAAAGGGATTGGTTCTTCACTGTTGCAGACAGCTGAAGCCATCGCCATGGAAAGGGGTGTTAATAAATGCTTTCTCACAACCTTTGAATTTCAAGCCCGCATATTCTATGAAGATCATGGGTACATTGTCACAGGAAAGCTGGAAGGCTACCCGCCCAGTTCCACTTATTATTGGATGAAGAAGGAGCTTCCATAGAATCAATTTACAGGTAACCCAAAAGCCCAACCATTTCCTGCCAAGGAAAATGATGAGAAGTTGGAAATCAACACGGCATTTTAATAATTTGCCAGTTTGATGATTTACCAAACCCAAGGATGCCTTTTTGATAAACCGCATTCAGACTTGAATTTTGACATCCTTGGGTGCTGCTTTATCCCTGATATTGCACCCATAAACCGTCCGCGTGGGTATTGTCAGTTATGCGGATTGATTCGGCTGGCGGTACGGTAGACACTGACGCCCAGGTTGTCGGCGTGGTCGCTGATGCGTTCCATATTGCGCAGGGTTTCGGTGAAGATCACATCTGCTTCGGGATGGCAGACGCCTTGGGCGAGACGGAGGATATGACCTTCGCGTGTGTTCCTGTACATTTTATCAAATTCGTTTTCCCGGTCGCATACTTTCTTAGCCAGTACAGGGTCGTTGTCATTGAAAGCCTGGAGGGAAAGCAGATAGGTTTGGTGAATATGTTTTGTCAGTTCGATCAATTCGGTGGTTGCCTGGTCGCTGAAAGGAACGTTTTTTTCCATTCTCTCAATGGCATATTGGGCAATGTCTTCAGCCAGGTCTCCAACACGTTCGATATCCACCAGAAGGCTCTTGATCTGCAGGCACCGTTTTTGCTGGCTTGGACTGATTTCCTGCTGAAACAGCTTGTTGACAAACAGGTCGATGCTGTTGGTGAGCGGGTCCACAAATTCATCTTCCAATACCAGCACGCGCTGGGCTTCCGTATAATCCTTTTCGATCAGGGACATGCAGCTGGCTTCCACCATTTCGGCAGTCATGTTTCCAAGCCTGACGAGTTCCCGCGATGCTTCATTCAATGCCACAGCCGGGACGCTAAACTGGTTCTCATCGATATACGCTGTGATCTTGATGACTTCTTCCTTGGCTTTGGCAGGAATGAGAAACCTGGATATTTTGGCAATATTCCTGACAAAGGGAAACATCAGCAGGCTGACGGACACGTTGAAAATTGTATGAGCATTTGCAATCTGGCGGGGGAGTTCAGCTGATGTCTTTTGGATTAATGAACTGTAAGGGGTAATGAACGGCATGAAGAGGATAACACCAATGACATTGATGAGAATCTGTGCCATGGATGCCTGGCGGGCAGCAGGGGACAGCTTTACGGATGCGACCAAACCGGTAATGCAGGATCCGATATTGGCACCCAGAATGATGCCCACTGCGCCCTGCAGGTTGATCACATTACTGATGCCCATGGCGACGGTCATGCTGGTGACAGCAGTGCTGCTTTGGGTGAGTGAGGTTAACAACAGTCCGGCGATGATACCGTAGATGGGATAATTCCCCATGGCATTCAGGGTGGCATCCACCCATGGGATTTCGATCAGCAGCCCCAGGGCGCTGGACATAAATCCCATCCCCACAAAAATTACGCCCAGACCCATGGTAATTTCACCAAATTTTTTCCATTCATTTTTTGGGATGAATTCCAGAAAGACAATGCCCAGGATGACCAGAATCATGCGGAAATTACTGATAT
>CALMHE010000304.1 GCA_937863865.1 uncultured Anaerolineaceae bacterium
TACTAGAATTGCACCGGCGGGGTTACATTCTGGGAATCATCAGCAACCTCATCACATCCCGGGAAGTTCCAGATTGGCTTGATGAGGAAGGTCTTACGCCCTATTTTAAATCCGTGGCTTTGTCTTCAGTTTTGGGAATTCGGAAACCATCCCCGGAAATATACCTGGTAGCAGCCCGGCAGGCGGGTGTACCACCTGAACAATGTGTCTATGTGGGAGATAATTTAAAAAGGGATGTTACGGGTACTCGTGATGCAGGTTTTGGAATGTCAATCATCCTGATATCTCCGGAGGAACTTGCCGGGCAGGTCATCACGGATGTGAATCGTCCTGATCAAATCATCCATGATATATCTCAACTTTTGGATCTGTTTCCAGGCAGGTGACTGAAAAACAAATCAACCTGGCAGCCTGTGTGGATGCAGTTTTATGGGAAGGGTCATCTGATGCAAAAAAAATATTCCAAACACGGTGGACAGGAACTGGCAAATGCTGTGCGAATTGCCTATCAGGAAGGACAGACGGATTATTCAATGGAACCATTGGTTCGGGTGGATGAAGCCGGTATGCCCGTTGGACGGATTGCCAATGGTGATGCAGTCGTTTTTTGCT
Organism: uncultured Anaerolineaceae bacterium; assembly: GCA_937863865.1. Lineage (GTDB taxonomy): Bacteria > Chloroflexota > Anaerolineae > Anaerolineales > Anaerolineaceae > CALMHE01. Next base: position 613 of record CALMHE010000304.1, read on the forward strand.
GCCGCCGGGGGGAGCGCGAGGTGGAATTGACGGAAGCATTCACCGATCAGGACTTCCCTTACTTTGATAGACCGGATCTCTCTCAACTCTTTTTTGTCATATTGACCCTGTATCATGAAAAATTTAAACAATTGCCGGTGGCTTTTGCGCCCACAAAAATTAAAAATACGCTTGGAGAAATAGTTAGCCAGGCAGGCTTGCGCCAGCTGAGATGTTCTGAATCGGAAAAATTTGCCCATATTACTTTTTTCTTTAATGGCGGAAACAACCAGCCATTTCCAGGAGAGGTGGATGTCAGGGTTCCGAGTCCAAAGGGTGTGCCTTTTGATCAGATTCCTGAATTAAACCTGCGGGAGGTGGCGGATGAAGTAATTCATGGCATTCAGAATGGCGTTAACCTGATTGTTGCCAATTTCGCCAATGGGGATGTCATCGGGCACACCTCAAATATAATCGCAAAAATCCAATGTGCCGCAATTTTGGATTCACATCTGGGCAGGGTGGTGGAGAAAGCCATCGATGCTGATTATGTCATTGCCATAACGGCAGACCATGGCAATCTCGAGGAAATGTTGAAAGGAGATGGAAGCCCGCATGTCTCCCACACCACCAACCCGGTGCCATTTTTATTGATTGATCCCCGAAGTGAGAACCGCTCTTCTGTAATGGATGGCAGTCTTGCAGATATAGCACCGACTGTACTGGATGTCTTGAATCTCCGCCACCCTCCGGAAATGACTGGGACAACTCTGGCTCCCGGGCATCAGTTCGTGAATGGCAGGAAGATGTTGTTAATCATTCTCGATGGCTGGGGGTTGGGCAGGGAGGATGCATCCAATCCCATCCATCTTGCCCCCACTCCGGTATGGGACCGCCTGTCATCTCAATATTCAGGATCCATTTTGACTGCTTCCGGAGAGTGTGTTGGACTGAAGCCCGGTAAAGCCGGAAATTCGGAGGCTGGTCATTTCAATATTGGTGCAGGAAGGGTGGTGCTGCAGGATGATGTGCGTCTGGATCAAGCGATGGAAGATGGCTCGTTTTATACGAACGAAATTTTTCTTCAGACAATGGAGCATGTCAGGAAGAACAATTCCAACCTTCATTTGATCGGTTTGCTGACAGAAAAAAGTTCACATGGCTCGATGGAATACCCACTTGCATTGCTGCAAATTGCAAAAGGACAGGGCTTGAAGGATGCCTACCTTCATATCATTTTTGATGGACGTTCAACGGAACCCGGCAGTGCTCCTGATTTATTGGAGAAGATGAATGCCCTGATGGCTGAAATGGGAATTGGGGAGATGGTTTCGGGAATTGGCAGGGGGATTGCCCTCGACAGGGATGGAAATTATGCAAAAATTAAGCGGACTTTTGATGCCTTTGTCTCTGGAATAGGAAGACCTTATGGATTACAGGTGTAACCATGATTGATAACTCCCGGGTGACTGACCCAGCCGAATATTCAGAAAATTTATACCGGAAAATGATGGAAATCAATCCTGGTGTGGCAGGGTTGGAATTGTATGAATTTTGTTACGCATTGGAAAACCTCACCCCGAAATTCGGTTGGAATTCCATAGAGCCGGCAGGGATGCAGGATATTGATCGAGTAATCCAGACCAGAAAATTTTATGAAAATATTCAATTGAAACCGAAACGTGGCGACAGGATTGTTCTGGATGATGCCATTGTTCACCTGACCCAGATGCTTTTCGTTGGTCTGTTGGGCGAAATCTATCCGGTGCAATGGGTGAGGGAGCGGTTTTATTTTGATTTACGCGGATTCATCTTCTTCGTTCGATCACAATATTACACGCCGAATACTTTTCACCATTTTGGAGGTCATCCATTTGCCCGGTTTGATATTACTCAATCGTACATGGAAGGAGCTCATGAAATTGGGTACAAGGAATTCAAAGAAGCCAACCGGGAGATTGATGCAGCCTTTCTGGATGTGATTCAAAAATTAATTTCAAACCGCAATGCTCCCTTTCTGATGACGATTTCAGGACCAACGGGAGCCGGAAAAACTGAAATTACCGACCGGTTGCGCGCAATTTTTGAAGTCCAGGGGAAAAAACTGGCTGCAATTGGGATGGACCATTTTTTCAAGGATCGTGAATATCGGGATCGAAATACCCTTGGCAGGGAAGTCATTCATTTTCAATTATTCAAACTTGCCATGCAAAGGATATTGCGTGGAGAAAAAATCATCATCCCCAGGTATGATTTTTATAATGCCACCTCGAGCCATGATCTGGAAGGGAATTTACGTCCAGGAGCCACTCCCCAGGAAATTGAATCTGCTGATATTATTC
>CALMHE010000305.1 GCA_937863865.1 uncultured Anaerolineaceae bacterium
GGATGGATGTGCTCCCCGCGTCTCATCCAGCGGAGTGCATACCGCCAAGCTCGCCGCGCCCGGTGAACGCTTTTATGGCTTCGGTGAGCGCAGCGGTTTGCTGGAAAAATCCGGCAGGGTTCTGACCAACTGGACGACCGACCCGGTGGAGCCGCATGGTCCGGGTGTGGACCCGTTGTATATCGCCATCCCCGTGTACCTGGGCATTCAGCCGGGCTTGTGTCATGCCGTATATTTCAACAACACCTTCCGCTCGGAATTTGACCTTAGCAGGCTGGCAAACCGCAGCCAGGGAGAACCGGCTGTGATGGAATGGCGGGCGGATGGGGGTGAACTGGATTATTTTGTGATTTATGGTCCCACCCCAGCCGAGGTATTGCACGGAGTCTCGGAACTTCTGGGAAGGATGCCCATGCCGCCCCTCTGGGCGCTGGGTTATCATCAATCCCGCTGGAGTTACGGCTCGGCGGATGAGGTGCGCCATGTGGCAGGCGAATTTCGCTCCCGCGGGATTCCCTGCGATGCAATCCACCTGGATATTGACCACATGGAGGGTTACCGCAACCTGACCTGGAATCCGCAGACATTTAACGATCCGGCAGGTCTGATCCGTGACATGCAGGAACTGGGCATCCGCCTGGTGCCGATTGTGGATGCCGGGATCAAGACGGATCCCGGTTACCCGGTTTACGCCAGCGGCTTGGAAAAAGATGCATTCATCCGAAAGGCGGATGGTGAACTGGCGGAGTATTATGTCTGGCCGGATGAATCCGTCTTCGCAGACTACCTGCGACCGGATGTGCGTGACTGGTGGGCAAACCAGTTGACCGGACACATCCGCATGGGGATCGAGGGCATCTGGATCGACATGAACGAGCCGGTTGTGTTTGATAAGCCCTTCAGCCAGGGCGGCGGGGGAACGGGTACGCTGCCCTTGGATGCAATCCAGGGTGGGGAGGGGGAGCGCACCTGCCATGCCGAGGTGCACAACCTGTACGGCTTGAGCATGGCACAGGCTACGTATGAGGCGATGCAAAAAAACATGGAAGGCAGGCGTCCATTCCAATTGAGTCGTTCCGGATTTGCTGGAATCCAGCGCTGGACGGCTTCCTGGATGGGTGACAACAGCTCCTGGTGGGAGCACCTGGCGATGTCCCTGCCACAACTGATGAACATGGGGCTTTCAGGTGTGCCTTTTGTGGGCGTTGATATTGGAGGGTTTACCGGGGAAGCCTCACCGGAACTCTTTGCCCGCTGGATGCAAATCGGATCATTCATGCCGTTTTGCAGGGGGCATTCCTCCGCCGGGACGAAGCCGCACGAGCCATGGGGTTTTGGGAAGGAAGTTGAAGAAATCGCCCGCTCATACCTTACCCTGCGCTACCGGCTGCTGCCCTATCTCTACTCGCTGTTCTGGAAGGCTCATCAAAGCGGAGCTCCAATCTTCCGTCCGCTGTTCTATGATTACCCGGATGATCAGGCGCTGTGGGAACTCAACGACCAGGTGATGATCGGTCCGCTTTTGATGGCAGCGCCGGTCCTGGCGCCGGGTGTGCGGGCGCGGTCGGTTTACCTGCCCGCCGGGGAATGGTTCAACTGGTGGACGGGGGAAAGTCATCATGGCTCCGGCTGGGTTTGGGCTGAGGCTCACCTCGAGCGCATGCCGCTGTACATCCCTGCGGGTGCAATCCTGCCGTTGGGTCCGGCGATGAATCATACCGGCGGGCGCCCATGGGATGAACTGACCCTGGAAATCTTTCCGGGGGAGGGTGAATTTACGTTGTATGAGGACGATGGCTTGATGGATGCCTTTGAGCGCGGCGAATACTGCCAGACCCATTACCGGTTGCACCGCCGGGCGGGGCACCTTGAACTGGAGGTCTGGGCACGCGAGGGCAGGCACACACCGCCTGTGCGGCAGGTCCTGGTGCGTGTTCACGGACGGGTGGGGTTGAGTGAATTGAAATATCAGGATGACGGCTCCGCCCGCCGGCTGCGGCTGGAGGAATAGAATTGGAAAGAGGCTGCTCATGAATAACGGGGAACGCGAACTGGAAGTCAAGTTTTACCTTGCAAACCCCCCGGTGGTTTTGAAGCAAAAGCTGGAAAACCTGGGGGCGCAGCTCATCCAGCCGCGTGAGTACGAGGTGAATTATCGGTTTGATACACCCGAAGGCACCCTCAAGACGGCGCATCGCGTCCTGCGTCTGCGCCAGCCGGTGCCGGCGGTGATGCGCTCCAGGGCAGGTATGGTTATCGGTGAAAACGCCGCCGTGCTGACCTATAAGGGACCTGCTGATCTGGGTGAGGGGATCGCCGACCGGCAGGAGATCGAGGTGATCGTCCAGGAGCTGGACCAGGCGCGCGGCATTCTGGAGGCGCTGGGTTACAGGGTGTCGGTGATGTACGAGAAATATCGCACGGTTTACCTGCTGGACGGCATCGAAGTGACTCTGGATGAACTACCCTTCGGTTACTTTACCGAGATAGAAGGCGGCTCTGCGTTGGAAATAGCCGGGCTGGCAGCAAAGTTGGGTTTGCACTGGGAGGCGCGTATTGTGGACAGCTACAATACGCTTTTTGACCGCTTCTGTGCCCGCCGCCAGCTGGAGCTGGCGCATCTCAGTTTTGAAGAATTTAGCGGACTGCGTGTCACATCCGCTGACCTGGACTTGCTGCCGGGGGACGAACCGGGGGAAGGTGGGAAGCCATGAACCTGTTTAAACTCAGCCCGTCCGACCTGACCTTCCTGTGGGATGAATGCCCGCGCTGTTTTTACCTGAAGGTTGTGCATCACTTCAACCGCCCGGCGAGTCCCTTCCCATCCATCTTCAGCAAGATTGACAGCTTGATGAAGCGCTATTTTGAGGGGCGCTCCACGCTTGATCTCCATCCCGACCTACCGCCCGGTCAGGTGCGCTTTGGCGATCGCTGGGTCAAGTCCATGCCCATCATGCTGCCCGGGCATGGGGCGGGCTGCTACCTGCAGGGCAGGTTTGATTCCGTGGTTGAGTTCGAGGATGGTTCGTATGGGATTGTGGATTTTAAGACATCCACGCCGCGCAAATCACACCTGGCATTTTATGGGCGGCAGCTTCATTCCTATGCGTGGGCACTGGAGAACCCGGCTGCCGGGAAGCTGGGTCTGCATCCCATCAGCCGGCTGGGTCTGCTGGTTGTGGAGCCAATGGCGATGGAGCAGGTCAGCGGGCGGATTGCCTACCTGGGGGATGTCACCTGGCAGGAAATTACGCGCGATGATGACACCTTCCTGGCATTCCTGGGGCAGGTGATGGCTGTGCTGGAAAATCCCGCTCCGCCGGACCCGGGGGATCAATGCGATTGGTGCCGGTACCGCGATCAAGCCCGCCAGCAGGGTACTTAACCATGTAGGATCGTAAAACTGGTGGTAATTTCTGCCACCCCGCGCAGGGTGGCTGCCACCGAGCAATATTTTCCCTGGGAGAGATCAATTGCCTGCCTGACGGCAGTTTCGGTCAGGTCGGCGCCGCGCAGAACGTAATGGAGTTGAATCCGACGGAAGGTCCATGGGGGATCGGTCTCCTGTTCACCATTGGCGGAGATTTCCAGCGATTGCAGATGCAGGCGTTTTTTGGCGAGGATTTCCACCACATCCACCGCGGTGCAGGATGCCAGTGCAACCAAAAGCAGGTCGGAGGGCTTCATCCCCACCCCTTCATCCGGGGTGGAAAGAACCACGGAATGGTTGGTGGAATCGATGCCGATAAATTGTTTTCCGTCAATCCATCGGACGAATGCGTTACTCATTTATTCCTCGTTTCTGATCATCAGACGGCTTTGTTCAGCAGGCTGAGCAGGTTTTGCATCAACTCCTCACGTTCAGCGGGTGATGCTTCACTGCTGCGGCGCAGGCAGGCAGCGGCGTATTCCTCCAGGAAGGCATTCATGGCTCCCTGGGTGGCTGAACGCACCGCGTTAAACTGCTGGATGATTTCAGTGCAGTCACGGTCAGCCAGGATCATTCCACTGATGCCGCGCACCTGACCCTCAATGCGATTGAGACGCTTGAGGATGGCTGATTTGGAGGTTTCGTTTTCCAGTTTCATGGGGTGTCATCCATTCGGATATCGTAAGCACCCGCAACGCGGGAGCAAGGTCAACCACCTCAGGTGAAGCGCCCGCGGCTGCCGGAGCTGCACGAGCTGTCGGAGGAGTTGGAGGAACCGCCGCTTGAGGTGAGCCGGGCGGCAATGGTGGAAATTCTGCGCCGGGTGATGTCGTGATGGCAGCGGGGGCATTCGGGCGAAGAATCCGCCTGGCTGAAAGGAACCATTTTCTCAAAGGTGTGCTGGCATTGATCGCACTGATATTCGTACAGAGGCATTGTCAATATTCTCCCGGATATATACCATACTGGGGTATAGTATAGTATATATCCTCTTTGATGTCAAGAATTTATTCTGGAAAATAGTAATAAATCAAATTAAAAACAAATTACCTTAATCCATTAATAATATATGAGATTGTGGGATGTGGAATTAATAGCATGTTTAATATGCTACGATAATTCTGACATATATTCCTCATTGAGTGGGAATTTGGCTATCTACCGTAACCAATAATGAGAGGAGTAATATCATGGATTCAGAAAATAATAAATTAATTATTTAATCCTGTTGGTTATTTTATTGTCTTGTGTAAAACTGGACACCCCTGGAATTCCTCTTATTTTCAGGAGTGCCCACCCAATACGAATTAATACAGAATGGATTGCCTGGATTGCTTATGATATATCATCTTCGACGTATTGTGGATTGGCTGTGGAATAAATCTGTGCGGGATATGGTCCGCCAGGAGCGGTTTTTAATCCAGATGGTCGGTTTGCTGGTCATCTGCACCGGTTTGGCAACCTTTTCCGCCTCCGCTCAATCCATGTCGGTGACAACCCAATTGGTTGTCTCGGAGCACTGGCGGGGGGCGTACGATTTGTTGGTCAGACCACCATCGGCAATTTCGCAGATTGAACAGGAAACCGGGTTGGTGGAGGGAAATTATCTGGGTACACCCCGCGGGGGAATCAGCCGGGAGCAACTTGACCTGATTCGCACCGTTTCCGGTGTTGAAGTTGCCGCGCCGGTATCGACAATCGGATATCTGCTGAATTCCACCGGAGGTATCAATTTATCCATTCCCGATCCACAACCGGGCATGATTTATAGAATGGAATATGCCCTGACTGATCAACTCGGAAACCTGGTGACGGAACGAACCGGTTTTGTTGCTGTGGGGGTGGAGTATGAATCCAGCCCCTGGATGTTTGCCACTCATGGTTCAAGCGGCGGCAGCCGGGGTCCCCGGGGGGAACTGTTTAATACCATGGGAAACCTGCCTGTCATGTGGACACTGGTTGTCGGTGTTGATCCGGCTGCAGAAGCAGCCTTGACCGGATTGGACCAGACCATATCCGGCGAATTTTTGCCGGATGATCATGACCTTGAGCAGACAATCCGCACTGCGTTCGATGATCAGAGAGCCTCAAAAATTCCCATCATTGTCAGTTCGCAATCCTTTTTGGATCAAACCTTTCAGGTGAAAGTTGAATCGCTTGATCTCTCCACGGTGGAGATGGACTGGGAGCAATTGTTCAACCCGGAATCCGAGTTGGCTTACCAGGATGCCTGGGGAAAAATATTTTCGAGTTTTACAACGGGACAACCAACCGTTCATCAAGAAGCCAGTTTGAATCTCAAGGATTGGGTGCAGCCGCTTTCCCAGCAAAACCTGATTTTCCAACCGGAACAAGGGATGGAAATATCTGATTCCGGATACTTGCACGTGACCAATACCAATGTACTGCTCTACCCGGCTCCTTATACCTACCAGCGAATTCAATCCCCTGATCCGCACAGGGAGGGTCTGGTATTGGCGCTGGAATCCAAGGGGATCTGGGGAGAGGTAATTTCCCCATCCATTCAGGCTGCCCAACCGGAAATCTTCCTGCAACAACCGGTGGATGTACCTCCCGGGTCGAATATCTACCGCCAGATGATGGTATATTCACCGCCACCTTTTGTCCTGGATGTAAAAGGCAGGTACGATTTTAAAGAATTGATTGTCCCGGACGATCCTCTCTCGTATGTTCCCATGGGAATCTATCAGCCGCCTTATGTTGAATTACTTTATGACGAATACTATAACCCTCTGGAGCCGGTTCAGTTGACCCCGGATTTAAACCCGGCGGGCTTTATCCCCAGACCACCCCTGGGTTTGACCAACCTGGAGGGTGCCCATTATTTATTGGAACGCGAGGATTATATTGATGCTGTTCGTGTGCGCCTTTCCGGGATTGAAG
>CALMHE010000306.1 GCA_937863865.1 uncultured Anaerolineaceae bacterium
TCTGTGACAAGGGGCTGGGGGCGGCGTTATTCATGACCCTGGTGCGCAGCCTGCTGCGGACGGTGGCAAATATGGATTTTTATGCGCGAACGAATCCCGGTCATTATGAATCGCCGGCAGAGCGGATTAGAATTGCCATCCATATCACCAATAATTACATTGTGGAAACCCATGGCGATACCGGTATGTTTGCCACGATATTTTTTGGGATCTTAAATCCACATACAGGTGTCCTGACATATATCAATGGCGGTCATCAACCCCCTTTGTTGATTCACCAGGGTGATGTTGTCCGGCTGGTGAAAACCGGTCCGGCGGTGGGGGTTGTTCCGGATGTTGATTATTCGATCGGGGAGGTTGTCATCGGGAATGGGGACTTGTTTTTTGCGTATACTGACGGTTTGACTGATACCGCCAATCCGGATGGGGAAACCATCTGTGAGGAAGATATGATTCCCATCCTGTGCGGGGATCAGACGCTGGGTTCTGCACTGAACCAGATCCAAAAACGTGTCCGGAGCTATTCCGGGGGAGCCAGGCAGGTTGATGACATCACCATGCTGGCGGCAAGGAACAGGAAAAGACAAACCGCGAGGTCGGGTCAGACAAGATGACCATCCAAATCCTGAATTGCGCTTCCATGTTTCCCTGGTTTCGCGGCTGGCATACGGGAGCTGCCTGCCTGTTGGTGGGGACGGACAGGGGATATGTTTTGGTGGATACCGGTTTGGGTCTGCACGACCATCAATCGCCTTCAACCTGGGTGAGGTTCCATCGGTGGAATTTTGGAATGCATGGCGCACCCGGAGAAACGGCTGTCCGGCAGCTGGAGCGGATGAATATTCCACCGGAACAGGTCCGGGATATCGTACTCAGCCATCTTCATTTTGACCATGCCGGCGGGCTGCCTGATTTTCCCTGGGCACAGGTGCATGTCCACCGCCGGGAATATGAAGCCTTGCAACATCCCAAGACCTGGCTGGAACGTTATGCTTATGATCCCAAAGATTTTCAACACCAACCGGATTGGGTTCTATATGACCAACCCACCCGGAACTGGTTTGGATTTGATGCCATTCCACTTCCATTGTTACCGAATATATTCCTGATTCCGTTGATTGGACACACCAGCGGTCATTGCGGGGTTGCCATCCACCTTGAGAACAACTGGTTGTTTTACTGCGGGGATGCAGCACCGGTAAACCTGGATTTCCACGCCACACCCGGCTGGCAGAGCCGGATTGTACTTGGAAAACATGTTGATCGCATCCAGGCTTTTACCAGGGATCATCCCGAAATCCAGTTCGTGGCAGGGCATATGTGGTTATCTTTTTTTGATTCTCATTAAAAATTATTGAAAGGAGGTGATGAGGGGGGAACATTGATATAATGAGTCACTTCACAGTTGTTTGTTGTAATGGATTGGCAGGTTGGAATTGAGGTGTTTCATGGAAAAAATACATTGGGATAAACCCCGTCTGGTTATTGGGCTTGCGATGGTGCTCATCGCGGCTTTGTTTTTTGTGTTCGCCCGGGGTGAATTTTCCACAACAGGATTGATTGCCATTGCGGTGCTGGGAATCATCAGCATTGCCACAGCAAGGAAGAAAACCCCCTCATAATCAATCATTATTATGAAGCTCAATACTCTCATTGCACGCGGACGCACGGCAGAGATATTCGCCTGGCAGGAAGGCTGGATACTCAAACTTTTTTATAACGGGGTAAACCTGGAGGATATTGAGTACGAGGCATACCTCGGCAGGGCGGTGCATGCAACCGGTCTGGCTGTACCGGCAGTGGGTGAAATTGTCCATGTCAATGAGCGCATGGGATTGTTATATGAGCGGGTGGATGGAATTGAAATGGTGGATCTGCTGGCTAAAAAGCCCTGGCGTGTTTTTCATTACGCCCGGCGGCTGGCTGATCTTCAATCAGAGATGCATAAACGTTCCATGGGTGAGGAATTTCCATCCCAACGCGTGAGGATAAAGAGAAAAATCAATCAAGCCGGAGCCCTGTCTTCCCACTTAAAATTTAAGGTTAATCAAATGCTGGAAAGCCTGCCGGAAGGTGACCGGTTGTGTCACGGGGATTTTCACCCGGGGAATGTTCTGATCACATCACAGGCGGAGGTAATCATCGATTGGATGGATGCCACCCGCGGGAATCCGCTGGCGGATGTGGCGCGCACTTCGGTGATGATTTTGGGGGCAGCCGGTTCCACCGAGATTTCACGGCACCTGGTTAAAATGATGGCGCGCAGCTTTCACACTGAATATTATCGGCACTATTTCCGCAGAAATCCCGGTGGGGAAAGGGAATACCAAAGCTGGCTGCCGGTGGTGGCAGCAGCACGCCTTTCAGAAGAAATCCCCGAACTGGAAAATTGGCTGGTCTCGGTTGTTGAGGGAGGATGATCTTCGATTTGGAAAATGGCTGGTGAAGGGCAGGTTTATGGAAATCAAAAAACTGGCAGGATTTTCCCCCTGCCAGTTTTTGTTATTAATCAGGTAGTTAAATCCAACCCTGGTTCTTGGCGAAGCTGGTGATGATAGGGATCTCCACATATTCGCCCTTGTTTGCCTTGATAGCCCAGATGATATTTATGATGTAAATCAGGGGGACGAAACATTGGATGATCGGGATGATTCCCAGGATTCCCATAACAATTCCTTCCACGATTCCCAGAATCAGGGTGGGAACACCGTGATACTTGAGGAAGGGACGGTTTTTCTTGTCTTCCATCAATATGGTGATCAAGGGAAACAAGGGTGTTAAAAGAAAGCATAAAAGTGCCCAAAGGCGGTCGTCGCTGGTGATTTCAGGAGCCGCAGGCTCCATCGGCGGGACTGGTGAGTATGGTTGTTCTGACATGGGGTGCCTCCTCTGTTGATAAATAACATAAGTAGTATACCGTAAATTTATTATCCGATCGCCGCAAGGGGATGATAATTCTGTTTTCGTTGTTCTTTATACATACCGAAACGTGGGAATTGGTCTACGGTTATTTGTGTTAACTTCTCACTTCGCGGACTGAGCATGTAATTCTTCCCATTTCGGTGGAGAATGGGGATGCGGCGGTGCAATTTGATGAAATCCTCACGCATATCGGCTGAAAGCCAGGCGTAACTCTCATACTCCTCCTGCCAGTGAGTAAACAGGTCATCATAAGCAGCAATGAACTCATGACGGAATTCCACTGTTACTGCACCCAGGTTGCTGATCACCCAGCAGGTGGCTTCAAAATCCCAGTGATGTGCCAGACCAATAAAGCGGTCATCAGCGGTGATATAGGGGAAAAAGGGAAACTGCCGGCATGACGAGGAACGGTATTCCCTCCGGCAAAATGCCGGACCGCTGCAAGCCAGCAGGCACATGTATTCCGGTGAATCCTGCTGCAAAATGCGGGGATTGACTGGTTCTTCCGGGCATTCATCCCCGTGCCACTCGTGCCACAGGTCAGTGTGACTACGGAGGAATTCCCATTCCTCACGATAAACGGATGGCACCGCGCAGCAAATGTCGCAGCAGAAGGGAATGCCGTGCGGATTGTGAGGTGCACACATGGTGCCGCAGTCAATGGCGGTGATGGGAGTGTTGAAGTGAGAATAGAAATGCTCGATATTAATATGAGGGGCGATCATCAGGATTTATCGGAGAAATAGAATATCCACATATTATATCGGTTTATATCTTCTGAATTAAAAATCAGATCGATGGAATTGAAAATCAAGCCATTCGGGAAATATTGATGGTTTGGATATCCAGCTTGATATGTGGATGCGAAAATCATATATGAATGGCAAATATTTAATCATAATTGTCCAGCATTGAAAATCCCATCAATTTCTCATTTGAAAAGAATGTCCACTGTCATAATTGGAGTATGGACAGGGCATCCATCTATTTTAGCCGCCTGGATTCATGGAAAACGTCCGGTTGTATAATCAATTTACAACCATTTCCCCGCCGTTTGATGGACTCCAGTTAATGAAAAGAATAACTGTTTGTTCGGAGGCTGACATCCAGGCGATGCGAAAATCCCCCGTAAAACAATTGGCGGCGTTGGGATATATCTGTATGGCAGACAATAACTGTTTTTTCGATTCCGCTGGAGTAACCTGTTTGTCTTGTTGGTTTTGGAAAGATGAAGGATGAGATATGAATCAAGAAACCTCCAATATTGAGGTCTTCCCGGCAACTGCCGACCGTTGGGATGATCTTGAAAAATTATTTGGTCCCCGGGGAGCTTATTCGGGCTGCTGGTGCATGTTCTGGCGGTTGAAACGGTCCGAATTTAACAGCCTGGATGGCGAAGGCAGGAAGGAAATATTGAAGAATATGACCCTGCGGAATGAGGTGCCGGGAGTTCTGGCATACTCGGATGGGGAACCCGTGGGATGGTGTTCCATAGGGCCGCGGGCGGGTTTTCATCCACTGGAGAATTCACGGACACTCAGACGCATGGACGACGTGGATTTATGGTCGATTGTATGTTTTTTTGTGGCGAAACCCTATCGAAAAAAGGGCTTCATGACAGCCCTGCTGCGCGGAGCCATTCGTTATGCAATGGAACAAGGCGCCAGGATCGTGGAGGCATATCCACTGGATATGCACACACCCAAGTTGGAGGGCAAAAATTTGACGGGTTATTCCGGTTTTATGGGCATCGCTTCAGTTTTTGAGGCTGCCGGTTTCATAAGGGTGGCGGAGGCATCCGAAACACAGGTGATCATGCGGTACACAATTTCGACAACAACCTGATTGTCGATTCACGACCGGGATTCATTGTTTTGGTTGAAGTAATCAAGAGGGATGGAATATTGGGGATTATTTTGCTATACTCTTATCAACAAGAAATTAAATTATCCCATTTTTTCTTCACTATATCACTCTTCAGGAGGTGGTCACATGTCCTGGACCGATGGACTCAAAGGCGAGTCCCCCGCCTGGTTGTTGGAACCTGATCAGCCGGGTGTGCGCTACCTGGCATTGCGCGATCTCATGGATTTGCCTAAAAACGATGCAGAACTGGCTTCAGCCCGCAAGCTGGCTCACCAGGAAGGACCCATCGCCGGAGTGCTTGATCAAATGCAGCCGGAAGGTTGGTGGGAGAAACCCGGACCAGGTTACGGTCCCAAGTATCGTTCCACGGTGTGGTCGATCGTTTTGCTTGCCCAGCTGGGAGCTTCCATCCATGAGGATGAGCGGATAGCCCGGGCATGCGGTTACTTGATGGACCATGCCCTGACGCCTGGCGGGCAATTCAGTTACTCGGGTGCACCGTCCGGCACTTTTGACTGCCTGCAGGGAAACCTTCTGTGGTCTTTAATGTCATTGGGTTGTGAAGATTCCAGACTTAAAAAAGCTTATGAATGGACAGCGCGCACAGTCACCGGGGAAGGGATGGCTCCGATTACGGATAAAAAAGCGGAAATGCGGTTTTATGCCTATAAGTGCGCCTCCAACTTTGCCTGCGGAGCGAACAATAAACTGCCCTGCGCCTGGGGGGCTGTGAAAATTATGATGGCATTCGGAATGTTACCGGAGGAGTGGAAAACGCCATTGACACAACGTGCCATCCAGCAGGGCATTGATTTTCTGCTGGGAATTAATCCTGCCACGGCAGCATATCCCACACCGCAGGGTGGTTCACCAAACCGGGGATGGTGGTTGTTTGGCTTTCCAGTGTTTTATGTAACTGATATCCTGCAAATTGCGGAAGCGCTGGCAGCACTGGGATATGCCCGGGATGAACGCCTGGCAGAGGTGATTGAAATCATCCGTGAAAAACAGGATGATGAGGGGCACTGGCTGCTGGAGTATGACTATACAGGAAAAACCTGGATGAGTTTTGGCAGGAAAAGACAACCCAACAAATGGGTGACCTTGCGTGCCTTGCGGGTTCTAAAATCAGCCGGTTGATGACAGAAGAAGGATATATGGAAAAGATAGATCTGTACAAGGAATTGAAACATCTTTATCTGCCTTCATCCAAAGAGGTGGACATGGTGGATGTGCCTGCCATGAACTTCCTGATGGTGGATGGAATGGGTGATCCCAACACCTCCCAATCCTACATGGAAGCGATGAATGCCCTCTATGGGGTTTCATACACCCTGAAATTCGCACTCAAGCAGAGCGCCCTGGCGATTGATTATCGCGTGATGACCCTGGAGGGTTTGTGGTGGACGGATGACATGACCAAATTCATTGAGAACCGTAACCAATGGAAATGGACTGCCATGATCATGCAACCCCCCTTTGTCACCCGGGAGATGGTTGAATCCGCCATGGCTGAAGTGAAGAGGAAGAAAAATCCTCCCGCCCTCGGTCTCGTCCGGTTTGTAACTTTTCATGAAGGACTTTGTGCGCAGATCATGCACATCGGTCCCTTCTCCAAGGAAGGACCCGCGATTGAGAAAGTCCATCAATTCATTCGGGAACATGGCAGGCTGGTGGGTAAACATCACGAAATTTATATGAGTGATGTCCGCAGGGTGGATCCGGCGAAATGGAAAACGGTAATTCGCCAGCCTATGCAGCTGACCAGGTGATGTATGAATATTTTCCGGAAAACCTTGCTTGCAGTTCTGGTCCTGACAATCGTCATTCCTCTGGATCTCTTTCTGTTGTTGTGGGGATACACAACATTCCAGTTGGACAGGGCGAAACGGGAAGGGATTTACAGCACTGTTGAAGAGGGATTGTTGAGTCAAATACAACAAAATTACATTAATATCAGCAGGATTGAAATCCTGAACGCCGGGACGAACTCATTGAATGGCAGCAATCCGCACGTGGGTTTTGCCAGCGCAGTGGTCTGTGCCGAAAGATACATTGATGGCAGACCTGTGGGCGATAAATATCATGATTGCGATGTGCCAGGTTGGTTTTTTTTGCTGACAAAAGATGGCTGGGTGTTTATGCCGGAGGGAGCCTTTCCAGAAATCATTGGCTTGGGGATGGTTGTTTTTGGACTTACTGGAAAACCTTGAACCAGCCAGACGCCTGACTGCCATGAAATTATTTCATCCCACTCCCGTTGAAGATCTTAATTTTGTCCTTCATATGCTTGTGACCGGCGCACAGGCTATTTTACAGGGTCAATTCATTGGTGCTTACCTGCAGGGATCCTTTGCCCATGGTGGATGGGATATCCATAGTGATGTGGATTTTCTGGTGGCAGTGGAACAGGAAGTGACGGGGAGCAATGAGCAACGGCTGCAGGCGCTCCACGAACGGGTGTTTGATTTGACCATTCCCTGGGCACAACACCTTGAGGGATCATATTTCCCCAAAAATTTATTAAGAAAAGAAGATCCCAAACGGACGCCATTGTTGTATATTGACAATACCAGCCGGACATTGGAATACTCCAACCATGACAATACACTGGTGGTGCGCTGGGTGGTGCGGGAATATGGAATCAGCATGGCTGGACCTGACCCACATCTGCTGATTGATCCAGTCCCGGTGGATGATTTATGCCGGGAGGTGCGTGACACGATGTTCGAGTGGGGGGAGGAAATATTGACAGGAAAATATGTTTTCAACAACCGCTGGGCGCAGCCTTTTGTGGTGATCAGTTACTGCCGCATGCTTCAAACCCTGGCGACCGGCAGGGTGGAATCCAAACAATCCGGGGTTGACTGGGCGTTGGAAACACTGGATGCCCGTTGGGCGGACCTGATCCGGCGTGCCTGGGAGGATCGTCCTGATC
>CALMHE010000307.1 GCA_937863865.1 uncultured Anaerolineaceae bacterium
GTACCGAAAGATCCGCGTGGTAGTTCTGGGCCAGGTCGTTCGCCCCGGGGCGTATGAGCTCCCGGGCAACGCGGGCGCTTTGGCTGCCATTGCCGCTGCCGGCGGCGTGACGGATATGGCGGACGTGACCGGCATAACCGCGGCGTCTGCGTTCGGCGAGGCGGCCTGTGTGGCCTATGAATCCGCTCTTACGAATCCCGCCGCCGACGTTCAGCTGCAGAGCGGAGCCGTCATATACGTTCCGCGCGCATATCGCCAGGTGCTGGTGATGGGCGATGTGATCAAGCCGGGCTCGTACTCGGCAGTGGGCGGCGCCGGCCAGGGCGCCTCGACCACCGGCAGGATGACTCTGCTGGATGCTGTCGCAGCCGCGGGCGGGGTTCGGGTGAATCCAGCCATTCCCGCCCCATCCTTGCCAGCACATCCGCCGATGGACCGGTGGCATTCAGCGTCAGCCGGATTCCACGGGCTGAATCATCCCAGCGCGGGCTGGAGCAGATCCCCGCCAGGTCGCGCACCGAACGAAGCCGGTATTCAGCGGTATGATCGATGAACGTCTCCACCCCCTCCCAGAGCGCCAGCGATTCCCGCAGCACTTGCGGCGGAAAATGCCAGCCGTTCCCCTCACCCGCCGTGATGGCGAGGATTTCAAAGCCGCCGGGATGTCCGCCCCGGCTGAGGGTGGTTTGCAGCCGGCAGACACGGCGGTAACCGTCCGCCGGATCCAGTTTGGGGGGTTCAGCAATTTTGATATTCACATTTCACCTCCTGAGTGATGTTTTTGTTTTGCCCGATGCAGCAGCTCGTCCAGGTCCACCGCTTCGCCGGCAAAGCGGTATGCCATGCGCAGCAGTTCCGCGGCGTCCACCAGTCCGCGGTCATACAACCCCAGCCAGGATTCCAGCACTTCTCCGGCTGCTTCCGCCAGGGCGGCATTATCACGGCTGGAAAGGTCGGTGCCGATGGCTTCGATGGCGGCTTCCACATCCAGCCTCTGGTTCACACAACCGTAACGCCGCACCGCTGCCCGCGCCAGATCCTCGACCATGCGCAGGAAGAAGGTCTGGCGCTGCTCAAAGAAGCGGAATGCCGGTCCCCCGGCGGATTCCGCCGTGGTGCGGGTGGAGGATTCCGGTTCGGCGAGGAAATGCAGCGGGATCCCGGCACCGGCGGCGATCATTTTCTTGATTGCCAGACCATCCGCCGCCGCCTCATGGGATTCCAGCTGCGGGCTGATCACTTCCCACGATTCGGAGGAATCCGCCACCAAAATCGAGCCGGGGGTGGGCGGGTTGCTGTTCAACAGCGCCTGACGGGCGCGCCGTTCGGTCTCCGAAGTGAAACGCGCCTTGACCACGAAGTAAAATGAGTTGCGGTAACGGTTGAGGCGGGCACGGTCCTCCAGCCAGTTGGTGTAACGGGAGAGCCAGCGCAGCAGCGGCGCCAGGTCCGATTCCCCATGCACCGCCCCCACCGGTCGATTGATGGCGTAATGCCGCATGGCGGGAGGCGGGGCGCAGCCTTCAGCGGCTTCCAGCCCGTCAGCGGGGTGGGTGCGCGCGTCCAGCCAGGGGGAACCCTCCCAGCCGGGGACATCCGCCGGTTTGAATGTGTAGGCAATCTCCTGGCAGGTGTCGTTGGCGGAAGTCTCGATGGCGGAAATCTGCAGGGCGGGCACGGCGCGCACGTAGGTCATGCCGGCGGCGTCGGTGGAGAGCAGGAAGAAAATTTCACCCGAGCGGGTCAGCTCATCGCACCATTCCAGGGCGCGCAGCGGGCAGTCGTTGAGCGGGTTGCGCCACCACGCCTGCAGAAAGGCATGCACCCGCGGGTTGGGTGAACGCAGTTGAATCCCTCCGCCGATCACATATTCGGTGGTTAACGCCACAATCCTCCGGGCAATCGGGTTGTACCGCCAGGCTTCCAGCGCCTGACGCTGCAGTTCCTCCCGGTCCCAGGATTCACGCTCGCGCGTCCCGGTGAATTCCCGGAAACCCGGGTCGACGATCACCGTCTCCACCCGCAGGGCATGGCGCAGGCGGCGGGTAAAACGATCCAGAGCAGTTCTGATGTCCAAATTCATCCTCCTTTCGGTTGGAAATTCCACCCGCGGCGGCGGTCTTCGCGTTCCATCTGAATGAGCGGATCGGGGGCGTGGACGGCGACCGACGGGGCGCCGCTGTCCCAGGGCTGGTCATCCAGGCGCCAGCAGAGCGCCGCTGAAATCAACAGGTCATCGTGCAGGGGGGCGCTGGTTTCGGGGTGGCGGGCGGAATCGGGCACGCTCCAGCGCATGCGCCGCCCGGGTCCATCCTGCACGGTCATCTGCGCCGCCTCCAGTTGATGCTGGAAGCAACGCTGCAGCTCCGCCTGGGGGGTATGTTCATCACCAGGCGGGACGGCAAAATCCTTGAACCTGCCTGAATCCACCACCGCCAGGAAACCCCAGCCCAATGCTGACTTGGTGGCGGTGTTGAATGTGTAGGGGATCACCCTGCCTGGCAGCGCCTTTTCCAAAAAGCCCGCCAGACCGGCACCCACGCCGGTGGCGTCCATCACCACCCAGCGTGCATTCCAATGTTCCGCCAGGGAGGTGAGCTGAGCGAAGAGCACCGGGTGCGGCTCGCCCAGCCAGAGGTGCCGGTTGACGACGCGGTAGACGGGGGCGCGCAGGAATTCCCGGTTGGAGTTGTCCACCTCGACAATCGTCAGGGCGGTGGCGTCCCTGCCGGGGTTTGCCAGCTGCGTCCCTTCACTGAAGATCCCCTCATCGGCACCGGCAGCGTCCAGCAACAGGGCGTACTGCCTGCCGCTGCCGGGAGCCTCCAGGGGCGGGTGGCTGCCGGACATCAACTGGCGTCGTTCGGGATTGAACATCCCGCCGCCGGCGTCCAGCTCCTCGCTGAAAAATTGGGTGCGCACCAGCGGATGAGTCCGACCCAGCCGCCGGATCTGCTCGTTGACAAAGATGCGGTAAGCCGGCACCTCGGCGCCCACCTCGTTGGCGGTCAGGACGAATGCCCGTTTGATGCCATCTTCCTGTTCGGCAGCCTGGGCGGCGCGCAACTCGCGCGCCAGCAAGGTATCCGCCGTCCATGCCGTTCCCCAGAAGACGCGCGTGGCGTTGGTGGAGGCTGCCATGGGAGCGATGTCCTTGTCGAACTTGGCAATTGTCACATCCTGCGCCTCGTCAACCTCCAGCAGCGTGCCGGCGGTGGCGCCTACAATGTTTGTCTCCGGGGCGCCGGAGAGGAAGAAAATCCGCGCCGCGCCCACCCGGTATATGTAGCCGGATTCCTTGCGCCAGATGGTGTGCGTCAGGCGGTTGGTTTCCAGCACACGCTGCAGGCGGCGCATGGCGTTCAGCGATTGCGGTTTCCAGGTTGGGGAGACCTTGACCATCTCCGCGCCCGCCTCCGAGAAGAGCAGCAGCAGGTAGGCTTCCAGCTGCGCCTGCAGTTCGTTCTTGCCTGACTGGCGCGGGAACATAACCACGAAGGAAAACCCCCACCGCTGCAGGACGGAAGCCAGGATTGCCTGGGTCACCTCCAGTTGATAGGAGCGCAGCGGCAGCAGGGAGGCTTCAGCGATGAAACGCGGCGCATCACGCAGCAGGTCGGCGAGGGCGCGGGTTTGCCCGGCATGGTTCATGGATTCCCCCAGAACGAGCGGATCAGCGCGGCCAGCGACGCCATCAACGAGCCGCCCCCTGCCAGCCCCGCCACGGTTTTAAATTGCTGCACACCGGCGGTCGCCTCGCGCAGACGGGTCTCGTGATCATCCAGCAGGATGCGCAGCCCGTCAAGCGTCTCCCGCAGGGCGGTGTGACGCTCGGTTTCCAGCGCCTGCTGGTGGTGGATGGAATCCTCCAGCGCCTGGAAGCGGCTTTCCAGCCGTTCCGCCAGGCGGTTGAGCTGCTCAACAAGGATGCGGGCTTGCGAATCGTCCATGTCTGCTCCGGGGATTAGAGTTTGAAATCGCGGCTTACCTGGGAGATGGCGGCGGAAAGCGCCGCTGCCATGCCTCCATCGGAGCCGTTGAGGGTTGCCTGGGCGCGCAGCAGACGCGCCAGCCGGATGTTCGCCATCCCCAGCGCGGAAAGTACATCCACCCATTCCTCCAGGGTTTGGGCGGAGGAATCCGCCGTTTCGAACACCCGGCGAATGAGCACCCGCAGCAGGTCGATCTCCTCGGAAACACCTGGCGGGGTGCCGGAAAGCACCTCCAGTTCGGCGGGACGGAAATATTCCAGGTAAAGCCCCTTGCGGCGGGTGATGCTGTCAGGTCTGGTTTTTCGTTTGCGCGGCATGTGTCCTCCTGTGTTTTTTAGGATGGCGGGGATTAAATTTTGATGGATGGAACATACGTTCTATTCGGTAACACCATAACATCCCCGGCGGGCGAATGCAACCTGTCAAAAGCGGCAGTCCGGCGGCATGAAACCCATCCCCTGGCAGAATCCAGCCATCGCCATGGGGTGAATTTTGTTCCTCAGCGATGGCGTTCTGGATACTACTAATGAGATTGCCGCGACTCGCGTGAAGTCCCGCAATGACGGGATGTGCAGGGGTGGGGAGGGACCTGCCCCGGACTGGACAGTTTTTGGCAGAGAGACTGCCATCAGACAGGTGAAAGTTGTATAATACGTTTACTCTCATTTAATATCCTTGATATGATTCCCTTTTAGCGAGGAAAATGGAATGACCCTGGAAGGTTCTTCTATTACTCTACGGATCGATACGGAGAGTGTCTTTGTCCTCTCCCTGCAAACCCTGTCAGAAAGCAGCCCCGGTGAGGTGTTGTATTCCGCCCCCATCGATGAAAAAGCCCTGCGGCAGTCCTGCCGCGACCTGACCCGCAAAAAATTGGATGGCGGAAAGTTGATTTCATGGGTCAATGATCTTTTAAAAGCCTGGCAGCCCCCGGAGGATGTCCTGACCCGCCTGCGCGGCGCCAGCCAGCCGCTGGTGATCCGCAGCAGCCTGCCGGAGTTCCCCTGGGAGGTATGGTTTGGCAGCCGGGGGATGCAAATCTCCCGCCTGCCGCTGGAGGGGGAGCTTCCCCCTCCACCCTCCCCGTTGAAGGAAAAGCCCAAATTGACCCTGTTGACCGCCTCGGAATCACAGCTGGGTGTGGATGTGCATTTCCGCCGGGCAGTCCTTTCCGAGTGCAATGAACTCCGGGATGTTCTGCCGGATGGAATCGAGGAGATTCATCCGGAGCCGGGCGCCGAGCCGGGAATCCAGCTTGTGAAAACCGGAGCCGGTCTGCTGTACATGGCTGCTCCGATCCGCATGCTGGAAGGCGTGCCCGTGTTTTGCCTGGACATTATCAATGGCAGGCAGGTCTCGCTGGATGCGAAAACCCTGGCGTCGATCGACCCGTTACGGCTGGTGATCATTCGTTGCCTGCCGGAAGAGGGAGTGGATGTGCACGCCTTCGCTGAACACCTGCTGCAAGCCGGAGTGCCGGCTGTAATCATTAATCCCTGGGGCAACGCCGAATTTAACTCCCATCCCGTTCTGCAGTGGCTGGCGCAGCCGCTGCTCGCCGGCGAGGCGGTCCACCGGGCGGTTGAAATTGCCCGGCAGAAATCTTCGGAAGTCTATACGGACGCCAGTTGGGCAAATCTGGTGCTGTACGGTCACCCCCACCTGCGCCTGTGCAGCCCGCCTGCCTGGGAAATATTTGACCCCGAGGGCTGGCTGGACCGCTCCCACCTGACCGATCCCGCCTTGAATGTGCTGGATGAGGTGGTCAGCGTGGCGGGGATGGTTGGCTCGATTTTCCTGGGCACCACCCATTTCCTGGTGGCATTGATACGCTCCAGCCCGGCGTTCCGCGCTGCCCTGGAAATGATGGGTGAACGCCCCAATGACCTGGCGGACAGCCTGGGGCGATCGTTGAAACGCCAGCTGGAGGTTGAAAAACCATCCAAACCCCTGAACCTGCAGCGCAGCTCCTTTTCCCGCCATCTTTGCACCATCCTGGAAAATGCCGCTGATATGGCAAAAACGGAGAACAGCAGCAAGGTTGATGACCGCCAGCTTGCCCTGGCATTCATGAACAATCCCGAAGCCAACTCCACGGAACTCCTGCGCAAGGCGGGGGTGGCTTACAAAAAC
>CALMHE010000308.1 GCA_937863865.1 uncultured Anaerolineaceae bacterium
AAGTGAAGGCGGAACCGGCAGTTCCCGCGCTTGCCGCCCTGTTTATCAAACCAGTCCGGGTTGGATTTATATCCTACTCCTATGAATGGTGCTTCAGCCAGTTGAAAGATGCTGCGCTTGCCACGCTGGCTATTCAAAAGGAAGCACTGGCGCTGGGGATGTCTCTCAAGGACGCCAGCGCCTACAATATCCAGTTTCACCAGGGGCGTCCGGTTCTGATTGACACCCTGTCCTTTGAACAGTACCGGGAAGGTCAGCCATGGGTGGCGTATCGCCAGTTCTGCCAGCACTTTCTGGCTCCGCTGGCATTGATGTCCAAACGGGAGGTCCGCTTGGGACAGTTGCTGCGGATGTACATTGATGGTGTGCCCTTGGACCTGGCGAGCACGTTATTGCCAGGCAGTTCACGCTGGAACCTGTCGCTTTTTACGCATATCCATATGCATGCCAGTGCTCAAAAACGATATGCAGACCGCGGCAGTGACGCAAAAGCAGCATCTTCAGCCAGGTTTAGCCGGACTGCACTTTTGGGGCTGGTTGACAGCCTGGAAGGGGTTGTGCGCAGCCTGGAATGGAAACCTACCGGTACGGAATGGGCGGATTATTATGACTCCACCAACTATACGCGGACAGCGTTTGATGACAAGCAAAAAATCATCATTGGCTGGCTGGATCAAATTCAACCCAAAATAGTTTGGGATTTGGGTGCCAATAATGGCGTATTCAGCAGGCTGGCATCCGAGCGCGGTGCATTGACAGTTGCGTTTGATATTGATCCGGCAGCCGTCGAGCAGAATTACCACGAATGCCGGATGAAAACGGAAACCCATCTGCTGCCGCTGGTGATGGATTTGACCAATCCAAGCCCGGGTCTGGGGTGGGATCATCGCGAACGGTTGTCCCTGCGCAAGCGCGGACCCATTGATATGGTCATGGCGCTGGCACTGGTGCATCATTTGGCTATATCCAACAATGTGCCCCTGCCGCAGCTGGCTGAATATTTTGCCAGGCTGGGAAAGTGGTTGATTGTGGAATTTGTCCCCAAGGGAGATTCCCAGGTGGAACGTCTGTTGGCAAGCCGTGAGGATATTTTCCCGGATTATACTGAAGAGGGATTTGAGGCGGCTTTTATGCTTTCATTTGATATTGTAAAAAAAGAAAATATTGACGATTCCAGGCGCATCCTTTATTTGATGCGTTCAAAATGATTTTTAATGAAATGAATTTTCTTCAGGAGAACAAGGCATGAGTGAAATTGTCCGAATTGGCAGCCGCCAGGTGGGGAAGGGTCAGCCAACTTATATCGTTGCTGAAATTGGCATCAATCATAACGGGGATGTGGAGATTGCCCGTCAACTCATTGAAGCTGCCCGTCACGCCGGGGTGGATGCGGTTAAATTCCAGAAACGGACACCCGAGCTTTGTGTTCCCCCCGAACAACGCGGGCAGATGCGGGATACCCCCTGGGGTTACATCAGTTATCTGGACTACCGCTACAAGGTTGAATTTAGCCGGGAGGAGTATTCCGAAATTAACCGTTTTTGCAAACAGATTGGCATGACCTGGTTCGCTTCTGTTTGGGATGAACAATCGGTTGACTTCCTGGCGGATTATGATCCGGTATGTTACAAGGTGCCTTCAGCCTCCCTGACGGATCATAAATTACTCCGTCACCTGCATCAGACCGGTAAACCGGTGATCCTGTCGACTGGCATGTCCACCATGGACCAAATCCAGGATGCGGTGGATGTGCTGGGTTTGGACAATCTGATCATCACCCATGCCACCAGCACGTATCCCTGTGAACCGCATGAATTGAATTTACGCATGATCCCCACCCTGGAAAAGAAATTTCCCTGCCCGGTTGGGTATTCAGGGCATGAAGTGGGTTTGATTCCCTCGGTGGTGGCAGTCTCATTGGGAGCCTGCCTTGTGGAACGACATATTACACTCGACCGGGCGATGTGGGGTGGCGACCAGGCTGCCTCGGTGGAGCCTGGCGGGTTTGAACGCCTGGTGAAATACATTCGGGTGACGGAACAATCAATGGGCGATGGTGTTAAGAAAGTTTACGAAAGCGAAATGCCATCGCTGCGGAAACTACGGCGGTACCAGTAAGACCATGCCTGCAGCCAAATGGTTTCAAAATAATCGACAGAGAATCCAGCGGGTGGCGGGGCGCTGGTGGAACAACCAGAAACTCGCCCGGATGGCATTTCAAATCAAGCGCAATGCACCTGTCAACGCTTCCTCCCAGCCGGTTGTCTTTTTTAATGCCTCCACCCGTCTGGAGGCAATGAGCCTCAATGCTGCTTTCAGTCTGTTAACCAGCTGGGCACTGCAGCTCTCTGGGGTGCCGGTTGTTCATTTTATTTGTGAACAGGGAATGACGCGTTGTGTACTGGGCACCGATCGCGATGACCCGCTGGCGGAACCTCCCTGTTGGCGCTGCATTCTGCAATCACGCGCCACCTATGCTTATGCCAATCGGCGGCGGTTTACGTTTGTTTACGATGCTCCACTCTCCAAGGAGCTCCAACCGCTGCGTTTGCCTGAGTTGATGAATTTTCAAAAAAATGGGCTGCCGCTGGGTCAACTTGTTTTACCGGCATTACGCTGGGTGCTGCGCCGCAACACCTTGATGGATGATAATGCCACCTGTCTGCTGTACCGGTATTATATTCTCTCAGCCAGCCATGTTGCCAGGGAATTTAAAGCCTTGCTGGATGATGTCAATCCCCGGGCGGTGGTGGTATTCAACGGACAGTTTTACCCCGAGGCGACCGCCCGCTTCATTGCCAGACAGCGCGGTTTGCCGGTCATCTCGCACGAGGTGGGTCTCCGTCCATTTACCGGATATTTCACCCGTGGGGAGGCGACTGCTTATCCGCTGGATATTCCTGATGACTTTATATTATCGGAAGCCCAAAATCAACGCCTGGACAGTTACCTGGAAGAACGCTTTCAGGGAAATTTCAGCATGGCGGGAATCCGCTTCTGGTCGGAAATGCGTGCCTTATCACCTGAATTTCTGGAGAAGGCGGGTCATTTCAAACAAATCGTCCCTGTCTTCACAAATGTCATCTTTGACACCAGCCAGTCCCACGCCAATGTGATTTATCCGGATATGTTCACCTGGCTGGATGATATCCGCAAGGTGATGTCAGCTCACCCGGAAACGCTTTTTGTATTGCGCGCCCATCCTGACGAGAGCCGACCCGGCAAAAAGAGCCGCGAGAGTGTGGCAGATTGGGCAAGAGACAACCATATTGATACCCTGCCAAATGTCATTTTTGTGGATTCATCAGAGCCCTTCAGCTCCTATGAACTTATCCAGCGATCCAAATTTGTGATGATTTATAATTCCACAATTGGTTTGGAAGCTTCCATTATGGGAGCGGCAGTGTTGAGTGCCGGGAAAGCCCGGTTTACCCAATTGCCGACTGTCTTCTTCCCGGACACATTGGAGGAGTACCACCGGCAGTTGGAGGAATTCCTTTCGGGGGAGAGAATCACCACTCCTCCGGAATTCGCAAATAATGCCCGACGTTTTCTTTATTATCAACTTTACCGTTCAT
>CALMHE010000309.1 GCA_937863865.1 uncultured Anaerolineaceae bacterium
GGTATGGATTGGTCCAGTTCCACCAGTTTGCCTCGCCAACAAAAATCTGGTAGGTTCCGTTCAGATAATCGGTTGTGGAGGTATCGTCTGTCCATTGATCCCATCCGCTGCCGGAATCCGAAAAGTCGTCTTCAAAAAGAATTTTAGCTTTCGGTGGTTTTTCAGTGACTGCCTCTGTAGGGACTTCTGTGGATGGTTTGGATGGTTCGGTTGTTTCCGTCGCTTTGGTAAAATTGGGGAATGTACTGCAAGCCAGGGTTGCCAGACTGAATATCAACAGTACAAAGAGAAGGGGACGCAGTGCTTTCATGGGTTATTCTCCTGAATTTTGTGTGGGATAGGGTTATTATACTCCAACCAGAAATCTGTGGATTTTAACAATATTGAAAGGAGGAATCACAGGGCATCGGGCTTAAGCAAACCAATAAAAGGCAGGTTGCGAAACCTTTCGCGGTGATCCAATCCATATCCAACAATGAAACGATTGGGCAGGTCGAAACCAACATATTTCAGCGGAAGGTGGATGAGACGATTTTCCGGTTTGTTAAATAATACGCAGGCTTCCAGGCTGGCAGGTTGGCGTGCTCTCAGGTTGCGCATCAGGTAGTTTAATGTAAGACCAGTATCCACAATATCTTCCACAAATAAAACATGACGGTTCTCAATGGAGATATCCAGGTCTTTGATCAGCCGAACCAACCCCTGGTCGCGGGTGGAGGGTGTGTAGCTGGATACTGCCAAAAAATCCACCTCCACGTGAATGGTCAGGGTTCGTAACAGGTCTGCCATGAAGAACAACACACCCTTCAAGACTCCAATCAGGATGGGTGTCTTTCCCGCATAATCCACGGAAATCAATGCTCCAATTTGCTGAATGCGTTCCTGGATTTGTTCGGAAGTAATCAAAATTTCGCGGATGTCTCCCGCGAGTTCGCCATATGCATTGAGTGGTTTGGAATTTGTGTTCATTCGTAATTTTGCGGTTGGGAAACAGGAACAGCCGGTTGGGCATGGGTTCCGCGGATGGTCTCTGCCTGGGTGGTAAGTCCAAACTTGATCATCAGGTCGCGCAGCTCACGCCGTTTCAATAGCTTGATGTGGATATCGGGATACAATTCAGACATCAGGCGCAATTTACGATTTTTGATGGTTGCCAGTGATGGACGCAGGGTGGTCAGTTCAATAAATAGGTCCTGCTGGGGAAGATAAATATCCGGCGTGAATGCCATGGTGACATTGCCTTTCTCATCCCATTCCAGCGGGAAAGTGCGGGGCTCATACTGCCATTCAATGGCATAAAAATCCAGGATCTGGGCAAAGGTTTCTTCTGCAGGGTGGGAAAAATGAGGGCGGTGATTATTGGACAAGGTTGTTCTCCTGGAACCGACTGGCAAGTGCATGCAATATCAGTTCCACGGCGGTCTCAGCGGATACATTGGCGGTGTTGATCATCAGGTCATACAGGTCAGGGTTGTTCCAATCAACCTGGTATCCTTTCTTCAGGTAGGATTTCCGGTGGCGATCGCTGGCTATGACCTGGGCACGGGCAGCTTCATAAGGGATGGAAAGCCGTGCTGCCACCCGGTTGATGCGCACCTCCCGTGGTGCAGTGAGCCGAACATGCAGGGTATCCGGTCTGCCGGAAAGGATGACCTGTCCTGCCCGCCCCAGGATGATGATATTGCCTTCTTCCGCCATTTCCAGCATGATGTTTCGAACAGCCGCCCGGTAGGCGGAATCTGCCTCGCTGGATGTTTCCAACCCAAGGATGCCAAGTTCATCAATGACAGCCAAGGCAACATCCGGTGCCCCAGCCACGCGGGCAGCCTGGTTAATGAT
This sequence comes from uncultured Anaerolineaceae bacterium, assembly GCA_937863865.1. Classification (GTDB taxonomy): domain Bacteria; phylum Chloroflexota; class Anaerolineae; order Anaerolineales; family Anaerolineaceae; genus CALMHE01. The sequence goes on from CALMHE010000309.1 coordinate 1,840, forward strand.
TTCACGCCAAACCAGCCTGTACCCCAGCCGATTTGCTGTTGCCCGGGCAATATCGCAACTCAGGCTTCCCAATTGACGAGAGATGGTAATGACGGACATTTCCAGCGCATTCTTTTAACGGTTACAATATCATTATAGCGGATTTACTGGTTAGTATTCTTAAATCCTAATCTGTAATTGGAGGAATGTTCAGAATGGATTCCTATCTTGAATCGAATCGCAGGTTGTGGAATGAATTCGCGGCCATTCACGCCGGGTCAGAGTTATATCAGCTGGCGGAGTTCAAACAGGGAAAAAACAAGCTTAATCCACTGGAACGCGAGGAAGTGGGGGATGTCAGGGGGAGGAAGCTGCTCCATTTGCAATGTCATTTTGGGATGGATACCTTATCCTGGGCGCAGCTGGGGGCGGACGTGACAGGTGTGGATTTTTCCGATACTGCTATTCAGATGGCGCAGGAGTTAAGCAAGGAAGTCAACCTTCCCGGGCGGTTTGTTTGCAGCACAATTGAAAACCTTCCCGACCATTTGGGGGAAGAAAGTTCGTTTGATATTGTCTTTACTTCCTATGGGGTTATTACCTGGCTCCCCACTTTGAAAAAATGGGCGGAAGTGATTCATCATTACCTGAAACCTGGTGGAATTTTTTACATTGCCGAGTTTCATCCCTTTGCGATGGTTTTTGATGATACTGCGGGGGTGACGGATTGGCACATTGGTTATCCATATTTTAACAAGGATGTTATGCGGTTTGATGTGGAAGGTTCCTATGCCGACCGTAACGCCAAAGTGGAGACGAAAATCTCCTATGAATGGCAGCACACGCTTGGGGAAGTAATCAGCGAACTGGCTGCAACCGGGCTGCACCTGGAGTACCTTCACGAATTTCCCTACACAGTGTACCGGATGTTTGATTTCACATCGCCCTGTGAGGATGGTTACTGGCGTCCCCCGGAGAATTTAAAGCCCATGCCGCTCATTTTTTCCATGCGGTGGCATAAACCGGCTTGATGGCTCAGGGCAGCGATGTCCAGGGTAGGAGTGCCTGGAAATCTTCAAGGGATTTCATTCCCTCCACCTCTCGGCGGCTGAGGTAATAAATCGATCCCGGATAATGTTCGTTAAAAATCCCAACAC
>CALMHE010000310.1 GCA_937863865.1 uncultured Anaerolineaceae bacterium
GTCCCTGGCCAGTTGGGGATTGGTGTCCCTTACCGAAATCTCCAGGATTCGTGTCTCATTTTTCCTTTTTACGGTGATGCGCTGGGACAGGTTTTCATACGAGACGTTTTCCAGATGCATTTCAATCAGTACGGCTTCAATGACCACCCGGCTTTTAATAAACTCCTGATAATCCTTCACCAGCTGCTGGCTTACAACCAGGTCGGCATTTGAATACCCCGCCTGCGAATCGGCATTTTTGGATATGACATAAACTGTGGTGTGCGATTGATGTCCACCAATATCATATTGGATGATGTCAGCACATTGCTTGATGGACTGGCTTACGAGCTGGATCAAGCTTGTCCCAGTGGCGTCGGTACATCGGGTGGAATTCATCTGTCAAATGCAGAATTGGATGCGGTTTGCAGGCAGGGTTCCCGCTGGGCATTAAAAAAAGGGATGGCGACTGAACAGGATATCCGGCGGACTGAGGATGAGGGATGCCTGGAAGGAGCAGATCCAACCTCCATCAGTAATCGGGCGAGGGAGCGTGGAAGGACTCAACTGGGAACACTGGGTTCCGGAAACCACTTTCTGGAGATTGATCAGGTCGAACAGATTTTTGACCCTGAAGCTGCCCAGGCAATGGGTCTGTGGGAAGGGTGCCTGGCGGTGATGTTACACTGTGGTTCACGAGGACTGGGTCATCAGGTATGTACGGATTATGTTCAAACCTTTCAACGTGTCAGTCAAAAATTCGGCATCACTTTGCCTGACCGGGAACTGGTTTGTGCCCCTCTGGATTCAAATGAGGGTCAAAGTTACCTGGCAGCCATGCGGTCAGCAGCAAATTACGCATTTTGCAACCGGCAAATCCTGGCGCACACCATTCGGAGTGTATTTGACCGGGTACTGGTCGGCAAAATTCCACCCTTCCAAATTCAACAGGTCTATGACATTACACATAACATGGGAAAAATAGAGACCCATACCATTGATGGCAGAAAGGTCAAGGTTTGTGTCCACCGAAAAGGAGCAACGCGGTCGTTTGGTCCCGACAACCCCATCCTCCCTCCCGAATATCAGAAATTCGGACAGCCAGTACTTGTTCCAGGCAGCATGGGGACCCAATCGTGGGTCATGGTGGGCACGGAACGAAGTATGGAGGTGGCGTATGGCTCCTGTTGTCATGGCGCAGGGCGGGTTCTCAGCCGCAGCCAGGCAAAACGCACAATCCGGGGAGAACGTTTAAAGAGTGCCCTCGAATCAGAAGGAATATTAATCCGCTCAGGATCAATGCCAGGATTGGCAGAGGAGGCACCCCAGGCATACAAGGATGTGAATCAGGTGGTGGATGCGGTAACGGGAGCCGGGTTGGCGCGAAAAGTAGCCAGTCTGCGACCGGTTGTTGTCATTAAGGGTTAGTCAGACCGGGAAATATTATTTATCCTAAAATGAGTCTGGATATTTTTGCAACCCGGGCGTGTGTCAGTTCCACCAACGCCATCACAGGTATTTTTATATTCAAACCCCGTTGACCACCGGAAATGTGGATTTGTTCATGATCAAGGGCTGAATGATCAATCAAATTTGTAAATCCTTTATTGATCAAGGCAAGAGGTGAAATTCCCCCGGCTTGAAGACCGGTAATCCGTTCTGCTTCCCTTTGGGTGGGGATATGCATTTTCTTTTCGTGTAGAAATGCAGCCAGGGCTTTAATGTCCAGTTCACAATCACCAGGTATCAAAGCCAGTACAGGTTTTCCAGTTTTTTCCCGCAAAACCACGATGGTTTTATAAACCAGCCTGACGGATAAACCAAGAAATGCGGCAGTTTCTTCAGCCCCCAGTTTTTCCCCAGGCAGTTCATATGCTGTATATGAAATGTGCTTGGAATCCAATAATCGGGTAATGTTGTTGATGATCATGGTTTTCGAACATAAATAGGATTGCTAAAAATCCATCCACGAAGTTTACCCAGGTAGTGGATATAGCATTCCACGCGGTATATTCCTGGTTGATTGGTCAAATATGTGCAAATTTCCCTTGTTTTCCAGGTTTTAATGACCACTCCATCTTTTATTAGCCGGCATTCCGTTTTTTCAGGCAGGCGAATTTGAAACGTGACACCCCCGCCCAGGGTTATTTCGTCTCCCATAATTGCATTTTGATTAAGAGTCTGGGCTGTAAAACGAAATCCACGCGTCGGGGTGGGGTAATCATATCCGATGAAAGCATGACCCTGCCGCAAGGCATCCAATACCATGTTGCGATCTGTAATTAAGTCGCCAGTCAATTCCTGGGGAACCAGGAGATGCGTGTTGATGGATTGAAAATGGAAGGGATATGGATAAATAGTCGCGGACACAGATCCCAGGTGTGCTTTCAAGGCATGGGCA
>CALMHE010000311.1 GCA_937863865.1 uncultured Anaerolineaceae bacterium
GCATAACTCCGATTGCCTGTTCAACGCTCATCAGGTTGGCATTGATCAAACCAATCATGGTTACCATGAGAAGACCACTGCTCTGAATGAGAGCCGTGGCGCCGGCGCCGAAGAAAAAGCTTTTGATGCGCCCGCTGGTTACACGATCAAGCCATTTCTGAATTTGTTCACCGGTCAGCTTTTCCATTCCTGAACTCAGCAAATGGATACCGTACATGAAGAGAGCCAAACCCCCTAGAATTTGAATTAAACCAAGCATGCCCGCTCCGTTGAAGATTCTGGATTATGTTGTAGGGTGATGAATAAAATCATGTCCAATCGAATATCATTATGAATGAGGAAAATGATGACCTGTTTTAACAACACCATTTTACCGCGTAACCCGAATATTCATCTGAAATAAAGATAAGGAACCAATCATAATTACCAAACCATTTTTTGCCTATAATGGGATGGGACCATTCGTAAATGCCATCTGCAATCACCCGTCGATATTTATCAAATGTATAATGATTTATGGAATGCATTCGAAGACCTGAATTGGATTCGATTCGTGAATTCATTAAGGTGAATAGAAAAACAATCCAATTCGTCCCCTGCAAGGTCATCATGGATTGAGGGACATGACGGATTTTCCCACCACTCCGGGGGGTTCCCCCACTTTCTTCATTGGCACCTCCGGCTGGACATATGATCACTGGCGCGGGTATTTCTATCCCCAGGATATGCCAAAAAGCCGCTGGTTTGACTTCTACGCGGCACGTTTTAACTCGGTGGAGATCAATGCCACTTTTTATCGTACATTCCAGGATCAAATCTACTTGAAATGGAAAAACCGCGCTCCGCAGGGTTTTGGTTATGTACTCAAAGCACCCAAAACCATCACCCATCGCAAGTTGTTGAAGGATGTGGAAGTGGATATTCAGACATTCTGCCGGTCTGCCGCATTGCTTGGGGAAAAACTTGAGATGATCCTGCTTCAGGTGGCTCCAAACCAGCCCTGCGATCCCGATTTGCTGCACAATGCCTTGCAGGCATTCAGTGATCCCACCCGGGTGGCGGTGGAATTCCGCAACAAATGCTGGTTCAACAGGGATATTGTAGACCTGGTCAACTCACTGGGGGCGGTGTTCTGCAATGTGGATTCGCCCAGGCAAAACCTGACCGAAATCCTCACCTCGGAACGGGCTTACCTGCGTTTGCACGGGCATGAGAACTGGTATTCCAGTGATTATTCGACAGAGGATTTACAAAAGGTTGCTGACTTGGCTCGCAGGTTGGTTAGGCGCGGTGCTAGGCAGGTTTATATCTTTTTCAACAATGATTTTGGGGGATATGCTCCCGCCAATGCCATGGAGCTGCAGCGGATGATTTTGGATTAAAGAAATGGAAGAGGGTGATCGTCACCCGGAGATGCATCGAGGAGATTTGTTATGGAAGAAAATCAATATTATCTGTTTGACGAAATGGAGATCGTCCTGGTGGATTTTAAAACCGACGGCTTCATCCTGGATATTGGGGGCGGCGGTGAGGGCATTATTGGTCGGTTGAAGGGTCGGGATGTGATTGCAATTGACATCCGCCGGGATGAGTTGATGGAAGCCCCCGCAGGACCTTTGAAGATTGTCATGGATGCCCGCGATCTGACATTTCCGGATGATAGTTTCAACCAGTCAACTGCGTTTTTTTCATTAATGTATTTGAAAACCCGTGAAGATCAGCTGCAGGTGTTCCAGGAGATCCACAGAGTCTTGAAACCCGGTGGATCCCTGTACATTTGGGATCTTGTGATATCCGGGCACCCCGCAACTGCACCTGATATTTACATCGTGCCCCTGTGGATCCGGGTGGCGGGTGATGAAATCAGGACCGGTTATGGAAATCGGTGGAAGGCAGATGACCGCAGCAGTTCATATTATCTTGCTCTGGCTGAGGAAACCGGCTTTCGACAGGTCAAAATGGAGAGTGACAGGCATATCATGCATCTCGTTCTCGAAAAGGTGTAAGGATTGATGGTTTTCGGGGATTGGCATGGTATTCATGGATAACCAGAGAGGGCATCGATATGGTCGGAATCAATCCCTGGGGGGAGTAAAGGGGAAAATATTTGAAACCAATTTAATAAAATTTCGTATTTAATATGATGCTCTTTCGTGGCATAATGATAACGATCAGGGCATCCATATTGACGCAGGTTTTACCGAATTGGAGGAATGCAATGGATTCGTTAACCATATTGTTGATTGCATTGATGCTGGCTTGCTGTATTTGGGCAGTGGTGGCTGGAATGCGGATTCTGGATTATCTAAAACAGCATAATGTCCCGGTGGATTTTGTGGTATTGAGGTTAAAATTTTTCAAGTACCTTTCACAATACCGTGACATAACCCTGCAGGAAACCGGGCAGGTGGGTGCTCTGCATTATCACTACATCATCCCCTTTTTTACAGCCCTGGTTATTGCGGCTTTTTTAATTCTGAAACATTTCCTTGGATGAGAACTGAAGTACAGGCTGGCAGGATTGATTTCTCTCCATTATCTTGCGGGCTCTTGCATGTTATTCAATGTACAAAGCTGGATAATCCGATGGGCGGTGCATAACACACTCCTGTGAATCTCATCCTTCCTGAAAAAATCGGGATAACCGGTGGGTTGGATTGGTAAACAGTCAGCTGTATTTTTAGCGCAGGACATGAGGTACGATCGGGAAGTCAATACACAAGATAATCCGCTGGAATAGAACACAAATCCAATTACCACTTCATACATTCCAGATAAGCACCTGGATTTTCCAGGAATCCGATTCTCTTGAAAGGAGATGCTGGCATGTCTGAAAAAAAGGTGTTGGGGTATGCAGCAATGGAGGCTGGCAAGCCGCTGGAACCATTTGAGTACATACAACCCAATTTGGGCAATCACAATGTTCGCGTCACAGTCACACATTGCGGTGTGTGCCACTCGGACATCCAGGCGGTTGATAATTATTACGGCGTCACCGATTATCCATTTGTACCCGGGCATGAAATTGTGGGAACTGTGTCAGAAATGGGACCCATGGTCACCGGATTGAAGGAAGGAGACCGGGTCGGAATTGGCTGGCAGGGCAGGTCCTGCGGACAATGTGAGTGGTGCCAGAAGGGTGAGGAACAGCTCTGCATGGACATCGTCGATTGTGGAATCTGGATTCCATTTGGGGGGATGTCCTCATCGGTGGTTGTGGACAGTCGTTTTGCCCACCCATTGCCGCCAGGGATTCCCCCACAGATAGCTGCTGTATTGATGTGCGCTGGAATTTCGATATATTCCCCTCTTCGAAATAACGTGTCAGGAGCAGGATTAAAAACAGCCATTGTCGGGGTGGGAGGATTGGGACATCTGGCAATCCAGTTTGCACACGCCATGGGTTGTGAGGTGACCGCGATTTCATCCTCACCCGGCAAGAAGGAACAGGCACTGGGTTTTGGCGCGGATTACTTTATTGATTCAAATGACAGGGCTGATATGCGGAAGGCATATTATGGGTTTGACCTGTTGGTATGCACCGCCAATCAAGGGATTAACTGGGAAGTGCTATTAAGGACTTTGAAGAAACGAGGCAGGCTTATCCTGGTGGGCTTCCCGGATTTGGAATTCAATTCAACCGATCTGGTGGCGCACGAATTGACGATTTCCGGTTCCTTCCTGGGTAACCGTTCACTCATGCGGGAGATGCTGGCGTTTTCTCAAGAGCATAACATCACACCCATGGTTGAATTAATGCCCATGTCCCAAGTGAATGAAGCATTTCAGCGGGTTCGGGAGAACAAGGCACGCTACCGCATCGTGCTGGTATATTAAGTGGACAAGGATGGATGCAGAACATCTTGGATATGAAGAAAAATCATTGCAGCCGGGTCCATGAATCATTGCAGGAAGAAGATAAACCCGAATATCACTTGCATCCTGAATGGAAAGGGGATTCAATGAAATCAACAATTCTGGTTGGTTATGCAACCCGTTACGGCTCCACGAAAGAAACCGCTGAAGTATTGGCAGATGCATTGAAGGAATTTGGTTATGATGTGGTCATCCTTCCTTTGCGTGAAGTGCATTCACTGGACGGTTACCAGGCTGTTGTGCTGGGTGCGCCGCTATTCATGTTCCGCTGGCACAAAGATGCTTTGAAGTTCCTGGTGCGGCATCAAGAAGCCATCACCAGGCTGCCGGTGGCGGTCTTTGCCCTGGGTCCCACGCATGATCCCCATGTTGAGCAGGAATGGAAGGATTCCAAGGCGCAACTGAAAAAGGAACTGGCAAACCTGCCCTGGTTCATGCCGGATGACATCCATATTTTTGGGGGCAGATATGACCCGTCCAAATTAGGATTTCCGTTGAGTCTGTTTGCCGGCAGGGTGCCGGCAAGTGATATGACGGATTTGGATGCGGTAAGGAAATGGGCGGGTGAGGTCGCACAAAAATTTATTTCCCCTGATCACTTCGATTCTGCTGTATAAAAAAAGCAATCAGGTTGTCCAGACTGATGCTGCCATTTACCTGATTGAAAACGCCCTGTTGGCATATTCAGGATTACAGCACTTAATTGAAACTGGCTTCAGGGCGGATGACCGGTCTTACCAGGAATAAGATATTTGAAACTTGCGGAACACGGTACTTTTCACCGGGACCATAAACCACTATAATAAACTTGTCCATGGCGGTGCTTGCGCTGTCAGTCTGATCAGGTTGGAGAAGGAGACACGTGATGGGAGAAAGAGGTAGCAAGAAGGATAAGGAAAAAGCCAAACGGCAAAAGCAGCAAAAGGAACAGAAGAAGAAGCAGGAGCAAAAGGCGAAACTGCCGGTCAGCAAAACCGGTTGATCCCCGCCTGTATATCGAACTCTTTTTTTGGGATATGAGAGTAAATATCCCGGAATATCACTGGGAAGTTTGCAGAGATATTGCCGGTAGATATGGTCCGTTAATGGATGCATCGATTTCCTCCACTGGAGTGAGGTTCGCATTCCTCCCGTTGGAGTCAAATTGGCGCCGGATGTAACCCACCCCGTGGAACGCAAAGTGGAAGGCTGAAAGCAGCCCTTGATATTGGCTTGTCTCTTATTTCAATGGAATTCCCAGCGCTGAAAATTCCGCCGACAGGGTCTGTTCCGTCTGTGTGAAATATTCATCACTCAGGTAGTACTCGAGATTGTATTTCCGGTACACCCAGTCAGCGTGATGGTAATTCATCCTGTCCAGGATCACATGGTTGGTCTTCCCAGCCAGAATGTTCGCCAGGTTCTCCGCCCCGGTTAAAATTGGCGCAATCATCACGAAGGTACGGATTCCTGCCTGATGG
>CALMHE010000312.1 GCA_937863865.1 uncultured Anaerolineaceae bacterium
AGGGATGATGATGCCGCAAAACCACCTGAAAATCAGGACCAGCCAGTGTAATATGCCACCGGTGTCCTGCAATCCCCTCCCCATTTTTGAAGGAAAAAATGGGGAGGGGCTGGATTAATGAAAAACAACGGGAGTTACCATGCACCCCGTTCCACAAATTACTCCATGGCTTCCAGCTGCTTCACCATCTTGTCAATCACGTTGAAACCGCCCTGCCAGAACTCAGCCCGGCTTACGTCAACCCCCACGCTGGAGAGCAATTTGACGGGAGCTTCAGCGCCGCCCGTTGACAGGATCTTGAAATAACGCGGCTTGAAGGCGTCGCCCTCCTGGCGGTACTGTTCATAAAGCGAAAGCACCAGCAGTTGACCGAAGGCATAGGCATACACGTAGAATGGTACCTCGTAGAAGTGCGGCACGCAAATCCATTCCCACTTGAACTCCGGGTTCACTTCCATGGATTCGCCGAACTGTTCCTTGAGGTTCAGCAGGTAGGCATCCGCCAGCTCGTCCACCGAAGCGTCCTCCTGCACCATGGCGTGCGCCTGTTTCTCGAAGAGGGCAAAGTACACCTGGCGCTGGATGGTGGCATAGGATCCATCCACCTGGGCGAAGAGTATATCCTGCCGCACGGAAGGATCGGTTTCCACTGCCAGCAGCTTGTCCACCAGCAGCATTTCACCAAATGTGGAGGCGGTTTCAGCCAGCGGCAGGCAGGCGTGCTGGGTGAGGTTGCTGTGATGGCTGGCAAGCATTGAGTGGACGGCGTGCCCCAGCTCGTGCGCCATGGTGGAGACATCATCCACGCGCCCCTGGTAATTCAGCAGCACCCAGGGGGTCAATTCGGGCAGGACGGTGGAGCAGAAGGCGCCGCCGCGCTTGCCCTTGCGGATGGAGGAATCCAGGTGATTCTGATCGGGAACCCGCCGCACCATCTCCTCCAGACGGGGGTCAAACTGGCGGTAGGCGTCGAATACCAGCTCTGTGCCTTCGTTAAAAGAGTAGAACTTGTCCGCAGAGGATACCGGAGCGTAGAGATCATACCTTCGCAGGCGTTCCATGCCGATCAGCCGGGCTTTGAGTTGGAAGAAACGCTGGAAGATGCCCACATTTTTCCGGGCGACCTCCAGCAGGGTGTCAACCACTTCATCAGGCAGGTCATTGGAAAGATTGCGGGGGGCAATTGCCTGGGTGTAGTTGCGCAAGCCCAGGTTTTCGGCATGCCAGTCACGCGCCAGGTACTGGTAAATCTGCCCCAGGATGGGGGCATCCTGGCTGTACACCCGGTAGAGTTCCTGGTAGGCGCGGGCGCGCACATCGGGGTCTGCCTGGCGGACATAAACCATCAGCTCGCCGCGGGTCATTTCGCGGACCTCACCGTCCACTTCCAGTTTGAAAATATATCGATTGGTGATGGAGGAGTAGAGGGTGTTAAGGGCGCTGGAACCGGTGACATTCTTGATGTTGATGATTTTCTCCTCAGGTTCACTGAGGGTGTGGGGCTTGAAGTGGCGGATTTCCTCCAGCCAGTAGCGGTAATCACCGGAATCAGCCATCAGACGGTCAGCTGCGGCATCGGAAAGGTCCTTCCACCACAGGTTGAAAAAGAGGGTTTGGTTCATCAAGCCGGCAAGGAACTGGTCAACCTTTTGCAGCAGGGTGACTGCGGCGGGGTTCCGGGTATCCTCCGAGAAGAGCAGGCCGCTGTAGCCGCCCAGGCAGTAAGCCAGCCGGGTGATCTCCTCGTATTGGCGGACAAGATCCAGGAAGTCTTCGCTGGAGATGTCCCCGCTCAGCCTGGGGCGGACGAGGGCAAAGGCTTCCACTTTGGTCTTGATATCGGTGAAGGCGGCATCCAGCTCGGGGCTGTCTGCGCCGGGGAAGAGGTCCTGCAGGGACCATTTGGTTTGTTGATACTCGGTCATTTTGCATCCTTTAAATGGTGTAAGTTAAATTTTCGAACCACTGGCAGCACAGGGTTTAATCGTATCAGGAGAACGCTAAAGGGGGAATGGGACATGGCGGTTCACTCTTCTGGTTTCAACCCCGTGCGCAGTTGCTGGCGCAGGGTGTCAATTGGCAGCAGCCTGCCCGTTTGCGGGTCCTGGTAATGCCACAGGTGCCAGCCGTTTGCCATGCCGGGTTTGATGTGGCGTGCAATCTCGTGGATTGAGCCGGTCATCCCTTGATATTCCAGCCTGCCATCCGCCAGCACGGTCGCGGTTTTCTCCCCCTCCATGCCAAAGGTCAGCACGTCCCCCGGCTTGAGCATGCCATACTCCAGCAGGAGACCAAAGGGAAGGCGCGGCTCCCGGCGGGGGTTGGGTGTTTGCAGCACCGCTTCCGGGGGGCTTTCCGGTAGGGCGGCAATCCGCTGGAGTGCCAGATCGGCGTAACCCGGGTTGCGTTCAATGCCAATCCAGTGCCTGCCAAGCTGTTTTGCCGCCGCCCCGGTTGTGCCCGTGCCGAAAAAGGGATCCAGCACCACATCGCCCGGGTTGGACGACGCCAGCAATATCCGGTAAAGGAGGGCGGCAGGCTTCTGGGTGGAATGGGCTTTGTCCCCATTGACCTTCAGACGCTCCCGACCGGTGCAGAGCGGGATGTTCCAGTCGGAGCGCATCTGCAAATTGTCATTCAGGGATTTAAGCGCCTGATGATTGAAGGTGTAGCTGGCGCCTTGATTGCGCTGCGCCCAGATCAGGGTTTCGTGGGCGTTGGTGAAGCGCACACCCCGAAAATTGGGCATCGGGTTGCGCTTGACCCATACCACATCGTTGAGGATCCAGTAACCCAGGTCCTGGAGGATGGCGCCCACCCGGTAGATGTTGTGATATGAGCCGATGACCCACAGTGTGCCGGTGGGTTTGAGCACACGCCGGCACTCCTGCAGCCAGGCTTTGGTGAAGTCATCGTAGGCGGCATAATTTGGAAAGCGGTCCCAGGCATCGCTGACCCCGTTGACGCGGGTGAGATTTGGACGGTAGAGGTCCTGGCGAAGCTGAAGATTGTAGGGTGGATCGGCGAAGACAAGGTCGACCGAATCCGCCGGCAGGGAGGGCAGAATGTCGAGGCAGTCCCCGATAAGGACCTGGTCAAGCGGCAGTGAGTCCATGAATGAATTATACAACGGCGCCGAAACCGGCAGACTCCTCCGCCATTGATTCTGCCAGCCTGGCGCGAAGCTGCGCCATCCAGTCCGGTTCGTTTTCCCATTGCTCATGGATCGACCGGGCGATGCGGGTATAGCTGTACAGGTTGGCAAAGCGCCGGAAGACCGGTCCGGCTGCCAGCAAGCTGCCGTCCAGGGGATGGCGGCTGGCGTAGCCCTCAAGGAAGATATTTTTCCTGCGGGGAAAATCAGCCCCGCCGCATTCATCCTGCAAGCTTTCCAGCGACTGTACAATGTCCATCACGTACCAGTGGTACATGGCATCGTCAAAGTCAATCACGCTGCAGGTCTGGTTATCCGCGTTATAAAACACATTATCAGTCTCAAAGTCATAGTGGATGAGCCCGTAGGTGCCGGCGCTGATGGGCAGGGCGGCAAAATATTCCCGCAGGATCTGCAATTCCTCCAGCGGTGCCGCTGTCAGCCCCAGCTCTTTCAAGGTTTTTTCAATCCAGTTGAACACATCCAGGTAATCCCAGCGCCGGGTGCGGGGGGAATAGCCACTGGAGAGCTGGTGCAGCCAGCCCAGCGCCGCGCCAAAGGCAAACACAATTTCATCCCCCAGGCTGGTTTCGCTAATTTGCACACCGGTCACGTGCTGGAACACGCAGGCGTGATATTCTCCCCAGGGTGTGGATTTTTCGATGAAATCGGCGCCGGATTTGGCAGGGATGGGTTGAAGGGCGGGATAGCCGCGGGCAAGCAGGTGGCGGATGAATGCCAGCTCCGCCTCGAGGTTGGTGCGGCATTTTTCGCAGGTCGGTGAACAGCGCAGGAAGCAGAGATCACCCTGCCGGCGGAAAGGGTAGATGGCGTTGGCGGAGATGCGGAAATTTTGGAAGAGGTCCAGCGAGGATTCGTCGTAGTCCCAGTTTTTCACCAGCATTTCAGCCAGGGAGGGGTTGTTGAACAGGTGACGGAGTTTCATCATGGTGGTTGGATGGATTATAGCAGGAGATTAAGCAAAAAAATTATGGGTTGGGTTTCGTTTATCCCACCATTGGGCAGCGCCCGGGGTGAATCACTCAACCCAACCTGCGAAGGAATTAATTCACAACCCAAAATCAGTGCTACAATTGGACAGCCTCTGGCAAATCACCTTTGGGGAGTTGGTTCACCTCATGCTTAAACGCTGGCAGTTCTGGCTCGGGCTGATCATCAGCATCTTATTCCTCTATATTGCCCTTCGCAACCTGCATTTGGCGGAGGTCTGGACGGCGCTGCAGGGCGCCAAATACTGGTGGCTGGTGCCCGGTGTGGCGGTGTATTTTGTGGGGGTGTGGGTGCGCACCTGGCGCTGGCACTACCTGCTGCGCCCGCTCAAGAAAATCCCCACCCGCACCATGTTCCCCATTGTCTGCATCGGCTACATGGGCAACAACATCTACCCGGCACGCGCCGGTGAGCTGTTGCGGGCGGTGATCCTCAAGCAGCGCGAGGGGGTTTCGGTTTCAGCGTCCCTTGCCACCATCATCGTCGAACGCATCTTTGACGGGGTGGTCATGCTGGGCTTTGTCTTCTTCAGCCTGCCCCAGCTGACCGGATTGGACAGCGCTTCGGGGTTTGTCGGCAGCATCCGCCAGCTTTCCATCATCGGTGCCGTCATTTTTGCAGTGGCGTTGATTGCCTTTCTACTGGCAGCCATGTTCCCGCAAAGTGCGGAAAAAATCGCCAACTGGTTCATCGACCGCCTCATCCCCGGACGATTCCGCGAGCCGGTGCGCAATTTCACCCTGCGCTTCATCGAAGGTCTTGAATCGCTGCGCTCACCGTTCGATGCCGTGATGATTCTCTTCACGACCATTCTCATCTGGCTGTTTGAAACCGGCAAGTACTGGTTCGTGATGCACGCTTTTCCCTTCGAGGTCAGTTTCTTTGCCCTCATGTTAATGAACGGGATTGTCAACCTGGCGACCACGCTGCCCTCGGCGCCCGGCTATATCGGCACCTTCGACACGCCCGGCATCGAGGTGTTGACCGCGTACGGCGTCAATCGCAGCCTGGCAACCGGCTACACCCTGGTGCTCCACGCCGCGCTCTGGTTTCCGATCACGATCCTGGGCGCCTGGTTCTTCCGCCGGGAGCGGCTTTCCTGGTCGGACGTCGAGACCGCACGTGCTCAACGCGCGCAGGGTGCAGAAGCGACCTAGTTGTTCCCACGCTTGCTATTAATTTTGAAGTATCTTCTCAATTTGTAGGGGCCAGGCCCTTGCGGTCGCCCGACGGGCAGGCGCAAGGCCGTGCCCCTACCTCGGATCATACGGAAGATACATTTTGAAACAAAATGGGAGACTCCCACTGATGAAAGACATCTGCGTCATTGGCACCGGCTACGTGGGCTTGGTGACCGGCACGTGCTTTGCCGATCTGGGGAACACCGTAGTTTGTGTGGATATCAATGAAGAGAAGATCGCTATGCTCAAGGCCGGCAAGATGCCAATCTACGAGCCGGGCCTGGAGGAAATGGTCGAACGCAACG
>CALMHE010000313.1 GCA_937863865.1 uncultured Anaerolineaceae bacterium
GCATTGGGCTGCGGCTGGGCGGGTGTCACCCGGTTTGGCATTGGAATTGTGATGATCATCCTCTGGTGGATGTGGGCATTTGTAATTTGATAAATATTTAAAGTCCAATGGAAAGGCTGGCATATATAGAAGTCAGCCTTTTTTTGTAAAAATATTGGGAATTAATGAACTCTGGATTTCAATCGGGCTCCAGGAATGCCACAGCCTGCGATTCACTGTCATCCATTACAATCCGAATGTGATGGTCCTTCCGGTAATTCGTCACCGCAATTAACCGCAGGGTGGACTCCAAGGATGCCGGCAGGGTGATGAAATCTGCTGCTGAATTGGGTGTTCCATAGAAAAATTCCCGGCTAAAAGTATTTTTAGGATCATCAAGGTAAATCGCCAGGGGGTATATCTGGGCTTCCAGTAAATCCTGGAAGAAATGCGTCCCAAGAGAAGGTTCCGGGGGTAAACCAATCCCCTCCCCTGCCAGCTCCACCAGGGAACGGGCGTTATAGATATCCCCGTAATCGATGGAAACACCCAGGTCTGGATTACAGGAGCCCCATCGACCCGGTCCCACACAGATAAATGCCTTGCCTGCAAGTGCCGCGTTTAACCGACCAATCGCCCGGATCAATTCACCCCGGGAACTGGCATCGGGCAGGGAGAAATATCCTTCCGGTGAAACAAACAGCACATAATCCACCCGGGGGATGTATCCCTGCGGCACCACGAAGCGGGTCAGGAAAATGATATCCTCCGGCAGCAGTTTGGGGGGCAGGGTGGCGTGTTCCGAAACCAGCAGCTGGCTCTGGGGGCGGCATTGCAGCAGTGAGATGGATACCTGCGGCTTTCCGCTATCCAATCGTTCCAATTGGAAGGTGAATTCCATATCCACCGGAGCATGGTAGGCTTCCTCCAGCCGGTGCAGGATGGAACGCATGTGTTCTGCAAAAGGTGTGCGGGAAAGCAGATCCTCGAAGGTCAGCACCATTTGTCTGGGGTCAATCCCGCTGGTGGAGGAACGGATCGAACTGAGATAGCCTTCCTCGTCCACCTGAGCCAGGTAACGCAGCGGCGGGTAACGCGGGCTGAGAACCTGTGACACCGGCAATGACTTAAAAGTATTATCCTTCAGGTCAATGACATCCACGAATTGTTGTGAATAACGCCGCAGCGACTTGGGATCTGATGAGGGACGTAGGCGGGGATGACTGAGAGCAACCAGGCGGGGATAATCGTTTCCAACCCGGTCCACGGCACGGGTGCCCAGACCCCAGACAAGTCGAATAAAACCATCCTCCCGGCGGATCTGCGGTGCCCAGCGGTACAGGTTACGGCTGAAAGCCACCCCGGCTCCCTGGGGCAGAAAGTAATGCCCAAATTGTTCCCCCTGAACAACCTGCAGCAGAATACCCATACGTTCATCATAATCCTGCAAACCGCGCGAACGGCGGTACAACAGGGCATTGGGATTCAATGTCGATGCGTAAATTTGAGCAATCCCACGGGTAAGGTCGCCCAAATTCTCATCCAGGCTGCCCTGGTTGGGGCAGAAAATACTTTCATATTTTCCAGCGAAAGCCGTACCGAAATTATCCTCCAGATGGCTGGATGAGCGTACGATCAGCGGGGTTTTTCCAAGTTTACGCAGCAGGGTCCGAAAATTTTCCAGATAATCCTCCGGGAACTGACCCTTCTTAAATTCCTCCACAATCCGGGGATAATCCGCCCGCATCTCGGCTTCGGTCTTGTATTTCTGATCATTCCAGTGGAAGAGGTGATTGAGTGCCATGAAGGCATACAGCAAATCCGAACCGATATACCAGGATTCCGGTACGCGCAAACAACCATACAATTCAGAAGATGACCCCTCGTTTTCAATATATTCCAGCAGGATTCGATATGCCAGCAGCATTCCCGCTGCCTTGCCACCAATCCGACCGGTGCTGATCCGGCGCCGCCTGATTTCCGCCAGATCTTCCACGGAAAAATAATGCTTGGCGACAGCAATGTATCGAAGCTGATCGCTGATCAGTGAACGGATGAGTACCACCTTGGATTCTTCCAGCCTGGCTTCATATCGATCCCGGGCGGAGGCGGGCATGCGTTCGATTTCCAACGCCTGTTCCAACACCTGGTCAAGCGGACTGAGTTCCGGATTTTCTGAAAGCGCCATTTCCGGTGAGACCTGGACGCCCACCTGGGAGAGCAGGTCCTTGATAATGTCATCCAGTGCATCCTGCGAGCAATGTTCGCAAAAATAAATATCGGTCAGATATTCACGCACCTGGTTGAGCCGGAACTCCCACACATCAGCCGGTTCCTCGGCATATGGATTTTTAAGTCCCGCCAATCGCTGGGTTTGGATGGCATAATCACGGACTTCCAGGTCAAATGCCTGGGGGGTGATAAAACGGTTCTCAAACAATTCGCGCCGCATGGCGGCGCGAATTTGATTGCTGAGCAGGGGGTACTGACCCAGTGTCAGATATAAACGAGTCAGTTTTTCAGGATTTACAGAATAATATTTCATCAGCCCAGGTGCATCGGCATGATCACATGAGTAAAGTTTTCATCACCAACCGG
Organism: uncultured Anaerolineaceae bacterium; assembly: GCA_937863865.1. Classification (GTDB taxonomy): domain Bacteria; phylum Chloroflexota; class Anaerolineae; order Anaerolineales; family Anaerolineaceae; genus CALMHE01. The sequence continues at coordinate 2,578 of CALMHE010000313.1, forward strand.
CTTGAGGACTGCAGGAGTGTTGTTGGCATTGGTTTCCAGTACCACACTGTGGGTTTTCATCACATCCAGAACTTCTCGTAAAAAACGGACATTAAATGCAATGGTGATATCGATGCCATCCACATTGGCATCCAAGTCGACATCGGATGTGCCGGTTTGTTCCGCCTGGGCGGAGATTTTAATCTCACCCGGGCGGTCCGGGTTGTTGTTAATTTCGATTCGGTTGACGTTGTTGGACTCACGGGCATTGATTTCCGCCTGTTTGCAGGCATTCCGGAATTCAT
>CALMHE010000314.1 GCA_937863865.1 uncultured Anaerolineaceae bacterium
ACATAGTTCTGACTGGTCAAGCAATCCGAAAATTTCCATTTATCAAACGCAAGGTTGTTGTCACTGCTTTTTGTACATTTTCCCAATCAAACGTGGATGAACCGCAAATTGGTTGTGGAAAATGTCACACCCTGCCGGATGCCTTTCAGGACAACCAGTGATTGATCGAAATCATTGATTGTCATTTACTGAATATACATTTCCATTTTTTTTATAAGTGATGGAAAAATTTTAGGATTATTTATAATAGTTTTATTAATAATTTATCAATCCACCTGATCCTATCTGGATTCAAAAGGTATAGATTGGTATAATCAATTCTAGAAATCCGTATATCGGGTCCTGTTAACACATTGGAGGTTTTAGTGACTTCACGAAATTCCTCGTTTCTGATCTACCTGCTGCTATTCGTCGCGATCATTACGATGATCATGGTTGGTTTCAACCAGCGCGGCAGTCCAGAATCGATCAATATTAACCAATTGGCTGCGGAAGTTAAATCCCATCTGGTGATGAAGATTGAAGCAACTGAGAATGATTTAAAAATCACTTATAAAGATGGAAAACAATCCACCTCGACAAAAGAGGCAGAAACCACTCTGGTGGAACAACTCATTACATTTGGAGTATCCCCCGAAGATCTGGCTGCAACAAAACTTCAACTGGTCTTCAAGCCACCCAGCCCCTGGTGGAATGTTCTGACAGCAGTTGGTTATGTACTCCCCTTCCTGATTTTAATCGCCGGTTTCTTTTTCATTTTCCGTCAGGCCCAAGGCAGTAACAATGCTGCCATATCCTTTGGCAAATCACGTGCCCGCATGTTTTCTGGTGACCATCCCACTGTTACCTTTGATGATGTAGCCGGTGTGGATGAATCCAAAGAAGAACTGCAGGAGGTGGTGGAGTTCCTGCGGGAGCCGCAAAAATTCATTTCCCTGGGGGCGCGCATTCCCAAGGGTGTCCTCCTGGTCGGTCCTCCCGGTACGGGTAAAACTCTGCTCGCCAAAGCAGTATCTGGTGAGGCAGGAGTGCCCTTCTTCTCCATCTCCGGTTCAGAATTCGTTGAAATGTTCGTTGGCGTCGGCGCCAGCCGTGTTCGTGATCTCTTCGATCAAGCCAAGCGGCATTCCCCCTGCATTGTATTCGTCGATGAAATTGATGCAGTGGGACGCCAACGAGGAGCCGGTTTGGGCGGCAGTCATGACGAACGTGAACAAACCCTGAACCAGATGCTGGTTGAAATGGATGGTTTTAACACCGACACCAATATCATCATCGTGGCTGCTACAAACCGTCCAGACATCCTGGATCCCGCCTTGCTCCGTCCTGGCAGGTTTGACCGGCGCGTCGTCCTGGATCGCCCGGATGTACGCGGCAGGGAAGCCATTCTGAAGGTTCATGTCCGGGGCAAACCATTGGATCCGAACGTGGATCTGGCGATCCTGGCACGTGCCACTCCTGGTTTCGTAGGGGCTGATTTGGAGAATCTGGTTAATGAAGCAGCCATTCTTGCTGCCCGGAGGAATTTAAAGGCAATTGGTCAATCTGAATTTGAGGAAGCCATTGAACGTGTCATTGCCGGACCGGAACGCAAGAGCCGGTTGATTAACCCGGAAGAAAAGCGAATCGTCGCCTATCACGAAGCCGGACATGCCGTGGTGATGAATGTTCTTCCTGAATCCGACCCGGTCCATAAAGTATCCATCATCGCTCGTGGAATGACCGGCGGTTATACCCTTGCCCTTCCACAAGAAGATCGCACACTGATGCCGCGCAAGAAACTGCTGGCTGAAATGATTGGATTGCTGGGCGGGCGTGCCGCCGAGGAAATCGTATTCGACGATATCACATCCGGCGCCTCCAATGACATCGAACGTGTCACACAAATGGCTCGAACCATGGTCACACGGCTTGGAATGAGAGATCAATTGGGTCCGATGGTTTATGGTCAAAAAGAGGAATTGATCTTCCTGGGTCGTGAAATATCGGAACAACGCGATTATTCAGAGGCAGTCGCCGAGCGGATTGACCACGAAGTTCGCCGCCTGGTGAATGAAGCTTATGCCGAAGCCCGCCGCATCCTGACTAATTATCGGACGGAACTGGATACGGTTGCCAATAAATTGCTGGAAGTGGAAACCCTCTCAAGGGATGAATTCGAAGCATTATTTCCACCTCCTGTTCCCAAAAAATCAGGCATCCCGGCGATTGTTCCCCAAAACAATTAACCCAATCAAAACAGTGAAGTCCATGGACTTCACTGTTTTTTTATATTAATATATAAAATCATGTGAAAACAATCAGCCATTGTCTCCTGTCAGGAATGCATGGATCAATGTGGTCACAGAATGAATTGTTTCATCATCCATCATGAACCAATGAATGGACGGGTCATCCAATTTAAACCAGTTCGATTGCCTGCGAACAAACACCCTGGTCTGCCGCTTGATTTTCATAACAGCTTCCACCAGCGTGGTTTTTCCTGATAAAAAAGCACAAATCTCCCGATAGCCGATGGCGGATAGGGCTGACAGGTTGGCATCATTCCCCTGGGCGAGTAAACCACTGACTTCAGCCACCCAGCCGTCTGCCAGCATTTTATCGATCCTTTCATCAACCCTGGCATACAACTCATTCCGCGGGCGGGTTAAACCAATCAAAAGGGGATCATAGATGCTTTCAACTCTTTTTCTCTGTTCTGAAAACCGCCTGCCCGTAAAGAAAATAACCTCCAACGCCCTTAGTATGCGTCGTAGATTTCGCGGTTCAATTTTGGCTGCTGCATCCGAATCCAAGCCTGCCAGTTGACGATGTAATTCTTCAGACCCGATGTTTCTTCCCCATCTTTCCATCACCTGCCGAATATGAGGATCAGGTTCAAACTCAGGAGGCTGCCAACCCTGGATCAGTGACCAGATGTACTGTCCTGTGCCGCCCACCAGGAATGGAGTTCTCCCCCGATGATAAATATCCCGGATGGCTTCCCGGGCAGCATTCTGGTAGACAGCCAGACTCCAGACATCATCCGGATCCGCCACATCAATGAGATGATGCGGGACCCGCCGGCGTTCCTCCAGGGTTGGTTTGGCTGTTCCGATATCCATCCCACGGTAAAGCTGACGTGAATCAGCTGAGACAATCTCTCCATTGAACTTCTCGGCTAATTCTAGCGACAATTCGGTTTTACCAACCGCAGTTGGTCCAAGAATTACAACGAGAGGGATTTTTCCATTATGCAAAGGCATTTTCAAACCACACCACCCTGGGTTCTCCTCTTTCCGGGGTGCCTTCAATTGCTATCACATCCACCCGCCAATTCCCTTCCCATTCCTGGTGCTCTTCCATTGCGTAAGTAACCGCATTGAGAAAATGTTCCTTCTTGCGGGGAGTAATCGATTCTTCCGGGAATCCGTGTGTCCGGCTGGTTCGTGCCTTTACTTCCACAAAAACAATCCAGTTGCCCGACTGTACGACCAAGTCCACTTCACCATAAGGCGTGCGTAAATTACGTTTCAAAATCGTATATCCCTGCGCCTCCAGGAATTCTGCTGCCACCTGTTCGCCCCATTGTCCTATCCGTCTTTGCCTGTTCATAACCTTGATTGTAACCTATACGAAAAACATCGAGGGTGAAATTCCAAGCCTGGTGCCACGTTTCATTGGATTTGTGCTACACTATCACAAATCTATTGGCAGATTTAGCGACCGGAAGACTATTCATTATGAAATCAGATGATTATGAGTCGTAAACCAGCTTGGATGACTATTTGTTTGACTTTTCCAATCTTGTGAATTCTCGCAATCTTGCTTGGAGGTTGCCGATCGACTTCCTGTAATGACAGTTTGGGCTGCATCCAGTTGGAATCTGACGAACCAATTACCTTGGGGGTCGCCATGCCGGTCGGAGACCCAGCCTGCCCTTCTTCCACTTCCATATGGAATGAACTCGAGTCAATTGACCAACAGGATTATCGAATTGGAAAGCATGAGATCCAGTGGTCTGTGGCTGATACCATGGGACTTTCAGAACCCGCCCGTCTGGCATATTTGCAGCTCATTCAAGAAACCAGCATTCCGATAATTATTGATCTGGATTGCCGCACCGATCCCATTCCAGCTGCCAAACTGGCAGCTGAT
>CALMHE010000315.1 GCA_937863865.1 uncultured Anaerolineaceae bacterium
GTCAAATCATCTTCTGCATCACACCCGAACCCCAAGCCTGGGGAATGGATCAGAGGGAAACCAGCAACTTCCTGCCCATGGTCACCAAACGCATGCTGGAAGTGATGCCGAAGTTGAAAAACATTCGGGTACGGCGTACCTGGCGGGGTTTATATCCCATGACACCCGACGGTTATCCAATTATTGGATGGGCAAAAGAAGTGGAGGGTTTCCTCCAAGTCACCGGAATGTGTGGTCAGGGATTGATGCTGGGTCCAGGAACAGCTGAGCTGGTTGTTCGGATCATTCAAGGAAAAACAACCCCCGATGACAGGGAAATTCTGGCAATTACATCACCCTACCGGGATTTTACTGGTCAGGAAATGTTGAAATAACCGTGATTAAAGGTTTTATATTTGATTTTGACGGTTTAATTCTGGATACTGAACTGCCAATTTATGCCACCTGGCGGCAGATATACCAGGAATTTAACCAGGATCTTCCCCTCGATATCTGGGTAAAATGCGTCGGTTCATCCTATGATGCTTTTGATCCTGCCCGCCACCTCCAGGAATTGGTAAATTTGGATTTGGATTGTGATAAATTGCATGCCCGTGCGGTTGTGATGGCGAATGAAATCATCAATTCTACGGGACCTCTTCCAGGAGTACTTGATTTTTTGAGAACCTCCCGGGACAATTCCATTAAGATGGCTGTGGCTTCCAGTTCTGATGAGCAATGGGTCCATGGTCATCTGAAACGGATGAACATGTATCATTTTTTTGATGGCATCTGTACATTGGAATCGGTTCAACAGGTCAAACCCGCACCGGATTTATTTCTCTGTGCTTTGAAACAACTTAACCTGGCTGCTGATGAAGCCGTTGTATTTGAAGATTCAGTAAATGGAATATTGGCTGCCCGAAGTGCGGGAATTCAAGTAGTGGCAATCCCCAACGATATCACCCGCCATTTGGATTTCTCCCAGGCTGGCTGGATTGTCCCATCCTTTTCCGGACTGACTCCAACCCAGGTGATCAATCATTTTGATGGCAATATTTAGAATTTCGTAAATATTCTGTTCAAAATTTCCAGAAATGATCCGGGATTGTTCGCGGTCACCAACCGGGTCATTTCTTCTTTATCCACATCGAATGGCTGGAGATAACTTTTTACAAATTTCCGAAAAAGGATGATTCCACGTTCCATCCCATAAAATTCCATGTTGAGCTGCAGGTGTTGGTGAATCAACCTCATCACCTCATCCTGGCTGATTTGATCTCGATTTCTCCGACTGAATATCCAAGGATTGGTGATGGCTGCTCTGCCAATCATAATCCCATCGCATTGGGTATATTGGTGCATGGCAGAAATGTCATCCACCGTTCTGACATCGCCATTACCAATCACAGGGATGGAAACGTTTTTTTTAACTTCCGCAATTGCATCCCAATTCGCCTGTCCGGTATACCCTTGTTGGCGGGTGCGCCCATGAACAATGATGGCATCAACACCGGATTCCTCCAATATTTTGGCTATGCGCAGATATTCATTGGCTTCTTCATACCCCCATCCGATTCTCATTTTTGCAGTCAGGGGCAGGCTAATTTCACGTCTGATGGCAGTGATAATTTGTTGAATATGTTGTGGGTTGCGTAACAATCCGGCTCCAGCTCCCCTTCCAGCAACCGTCCGAGCCGGACACCCCAGGTTGATATCAAATCCATCCGGTTGTAAAGGTAATAATTTTCTGGCAGCTGCCACCATCCGTTCCAGATCATTATCCAATAATTGAAAAAATACCGGTCTTTCATTTTCCTGATAACTGGCTCTCTGTCGAATGATTGAATGGTCATTAACAACATCGATCGCATTTAAAAATTCGGTATAGCTTGCTGCTGATCCCAATTTCCTGGTCAATCTACGGAATGGTTGGTCGGTATATCCATCCATTGGAGCCAGGATCAAATCACCCTGGATTGGTATATTCTTGATTTCGAATCCGTTGTTTTCCAACATTTTTTTGTTATTGGCTGACAGAAGACCGTTCCATTTGTGGCTGGGGATCTTTGACCAGTTTATGGATTAGCCAGGCTGTCAATATACTTAAAAATGCGCTGACCAGAAACGTAACCCGGTATCCGCTTGCATCCGCCAGTAAACCACCAATTAATGGGGCAATAATCGTCGCCGGTGCCACCATTGTATTGGACAATCCCACATAGGTCGGACGATCTTCTTCACTCCCATATTCCAGAGTCATTGTCATGCCTATGGTCCAGTAACTGACATTTGCGATCCCCTGCAGGAAAACGACCAGGAAAAACCAGTTGCCATTGGGTGCCAGCCAGGCAATGAATGCACCAACACCCGAAGCGATAGCTCCCAACACCAATATACCATTCTTCTTCCAATGATCCGCCAACCAGCCCAGAATAGGATTAGCCACGACTGCGGTAATCAACAGTACGCTGGTTAATATACCTGCGATGGCTTCACTTACCCCCAACTTCTTAACCGCATAAACCATAAAAAATGCTGATGACATTGAACCAAACTG
>CALMHE010000316.1 GCA_937863865.1 uncultured Anaerolineaceae bacterium
AAAGTATCTGTATAGGGTACGGTCACCTCCGCCAGTTTTCCCTGGGGAGGAATATACACCTGGGTGGGATTTTCCAGCAGTTCCACCGGCTGGACACTGCCGGAATGGACATAGCCTTCCCCATTCATGTGATACCAGATGCGGTTGTAACGCGGCTCCTCGTCACCCAGGGTGATATGGTCAATGGGAAATACCAGGTCCTGGTAGTAATTCTTGATGAAATTCCCACCCAGCGAGGGTTTATCATAAACCGTCACTCCATTCCCGGTAATCCGTCCAAATTGATAAGGAATTTCCTGCGGATCAATTTCCATGCCGGGGCGATACCCGCGTTCCAACAGCGGCATGCAAAACAGCGCCAGCAGACCATTCCCGCTGAGCTTCAGGAAACTGCGGCGGGAGATCTGTTGAAGTGTGAAACGGTCAAGAAAATCCATTAGTAATGAATATTCACCAGTGAACCAACGGAAAGGAAATTGTACAACCAGCCGGCTTCATCCGTGCGCAGGTTTACACAGCCATGGCTCATGGGGGTGCCAAAATTATTATGCCAGTAGGTGCCGTGGATGCCGTAGCCGTTGTCATAATACATGACATAGGGCACATCCGGCAGATAATATCCCGGTCCGGACATGTCAGCATACCGGTACTTGACATAGATGTGATACTGACCCGTCAATGTGGGGTGCAGCCAGGTTCCGGTGGAAACCACGAAGGCATTGACCAGGGTGTCATATTCGTAGACGTACAGCATTTGCTGACTTAAATTAAGATCCACCCAGCGACCATCATCAGGCAGGGTCAATCCTGCACTGACGGGAGGATTGGTGGGTGTAAGGGTGGGTGTATCCGTCGGGGTTGGGGTTGGAGTCAGGGTGACGGTTGGTGTTGGGGTGACCGTGGGAGTCTGGGTGGGAGTTGGTGTGAGGGTGATGGTCGGGGTGGGGGTGATGGTGGGTTTCAGCAGGGCATCCACAGGGCGGGCTGCGGATAATCCTCTGGCAGTGACATGCCTCAGGGATGGGAAACCTCCCCATCCCAGCAGCGCCAGGCAGAGTCCCAGCACCAGGGCAAGAGCTGCCAGCAGCCAGGGCACCCGGATGGGACGCCTGGCAGGAGCAGGCACCGGCAGGGGGACCGCGGCAAATGCAGCCGGAGCAGCGGCTGGCTGTGGTGCAACCGCAACCGGCTTTGGCATTTCAATGGGAACCGGTTTTGGGGGTGCGGTCACAGCCGGTTCCGGCAGGGGTTTGGGTTGAGCTCTCAGTTGTTGAACCGCCCAATGAATCCCCTTGCGCGCCCGCTGGCTTGCCGGGTTAATTTCCAAAGCCTTTTTAAAATAAATCAGGCTGTCCCGGGGTGTGGAAAGCGCTGCCAGGATCAACCATGGTTCCTCCCGCCCGGGGTGAAGTTGAGCTGCTTCTTCTGCTAAAGGCTGCGCGGCGACCCGGTTGCCCTGGCGAAGAGACTGAATGGCGCGGGCAATAATGAGGTCAAATGCCGGGTCGGCGGTTCCATTCATGGGGTTATCTGTACTGGTGAAACCGACTCATTCCGCATGTAGCATAAAATGCCAGCCGCCACTCCATCCGCGACCAGGTCTGGATGCCCGGTCAACATTTGCCGATCCAGGAAGAGAAAACCGGTTTCAATGATGGCTGCTGTGGTTTCGGTATGAATTTCCCGGAAGGTATGGTAACTGGACATGTCCGGGGTGATGGTGCTGGGATGATATGGCAAACCGGTGGCTTTTTGGTAACGGTCAACGAGGCAGTCGCGCAGCCGGGCGGCTTTCTCCGGGTACGAGGTGGAACTTGCCGCGGCAACCTTGAACCCGGTTGCTTCGTCATTAATATATTCACATGAGTCATTATGAATGGAAACCAGAACCTGCCCCCGGTAGCCATCCAGCCGGTCATCAAATTCATCCAATAAATCCACCTGGTAGCCTTCCGCCACCAGTTTTGCCTGCACCAGCGTGGCGATGGTGCGGTTCACCGACTCTTCTGTCAAGCCATCAGCACAGACAGCTCCCGAGTCATTGCCGGTATGCCCGGATACAATCCCGATGATGGGCAGGGGCAGCGGTGTGGGAGTGACCGAGGACAGGGTGGGATTGTTGCGCCAGGCTTGCATTAATTCACTGAACATCTGATTGGAAAACAGGTTGGCAGGCGTCCACATGGTAAACAACGTGGCTATCACCACCGCTGCGGTCACCACGGAGGTCAGTGCACTCCAAAAACTAAATTGTCCCGACCGGCGGGCTCGGACGCGAGCTGCACGGGATGGATTTTGGGGTTCATCCAATATTGTGGAAGTATCTTCATCACTCATCGTCAATGTACCTTTTTCCGGCACCGCCAGTTTTTTTAATCGACCGGATTATCCACTTGCATCAGGGTATCATCCGGATTACACTGTATTATAACTTAACCAATTCAAAGACGCGCAGGGCGGCGGGTGGCAGCCCTTCTGGATGACAGGTATGCAAAAAGGATGCCAGTTACGATTAATGAAAAAACCGCCAATCCCATTAAATCGCACCAATCGGAGCCGGGTAAAATGAACTCCACACCCATTTCATCCCCCCTTACACTTGAAGAAAAGAACTGCCTGCTGAAGCTGGCGCGCCAGTCCATTGAGATTGCCACAACCCGCAAACACCTGCCCCCTCTTCAACTGGAGGATTACACCCAAACCTTGCAGGCTTGGGGTGCTTCATTCGTGACATTGACTGATAATGGCAATTTGCGCGGCTGCATCGGTGCCCTGGAACCCTATCAGCCACTGGTTGAGGATGTGCGCGAACATGCGGTTGCAGCGGCTTTGGAGGATTACCGATTCCCGCCGGTGCGTCCGTCGGAAGTCCCCCGCCTGGAGATTGAAATTTCACGATTGACCGCTCCAGTTCCGCTGGAGTACACTGATCCAGCCGAATTGCCCCATCTGCTCCGTCCCGGCATTGATGGAGTCGTCCTGCGGGAAAGTTTTCGCCGGGCGACCTTCCTGCCCCAGGTGTGGGAAAAGCTGCCCGACCCGAAGGACTTCCTGAGTCAGTTATGTTACAAGATGGGTGTATCACCTGAAGCCTGGCGCAGCCAAAAGCTGGTTGTTCTGACCTACCAGGTGGAGGAATTCCATGAATAAAATCCAGCCGGAAAAGATTTCCGGCTGGATTATTTTCAAAATATTGTCTCCAGTTTGTAAAAATTAACTGCCAAACCAGATGGATCCCAGTCTGCCTATGCCCCCTGGTTTATGGAGGGATAAACCGGCTGCTGGGGCGCCACTGCCGCCTGGGGAATGGCTTCCCGATACGCCTGCCCGTAGAGGTGCCCGTTGATGGCATTGGCATAGGTGGCAGTCAGGACGGCACCGATTCCAAACAGGGCGCCGCCAAGCGGAGCGATGAGGGATGCCACCCATCCTCCCAGAACAACGATCAGATACGCCATGGGAGCGCGTTTGATCAATTTAAAGACTTCCCCAAAATGGAATGCCGCGCCCAGTGAATCCTTCATTGCCATCCGACCCAGGGCTGCCGGCATAAGGAAAGCCAGCGCAATCCCATACAGGATCAATAATCCCATCCCGCAAATAAATGAGAGAGTTCCAACAAAAATCAAGGGATCTTGATTGTAATTAGCCCAGGGAATCCAGATGAGAATCACCGGAACCAGGAAAATTAAAACCGGAATGAAATACACAAAACCGACCAGCAGCATTTTTAAACCATCCAGGAGTTGAGTGCCAAAATCCAAATCGGGCAGGCAATGTTCGGGTGTTTCACCCCGCCCCACCCGGCGTGTGATTTCCAGCATCCAGCCTGCAGCAACGAGTTGCCCCAATATGGGGATCAATTGGATCACGGAAATGATCAACACCTTCTTAATCCAGTCCGGATCCTTGAATACATATGAAAAAGCCAGTTCAAAATTCATGGTGAATCTCCTTCAAAGCAATATACGCAGAACTTGCCCCTGGGTTGCAATGATCATTTCACATTAACCGGTCAATACCTCCTTCTTTTATACCTTATTTTCCAGCACTTCGCCATGTGCAGGGGACATGATACCATTTTGGAAGTATAATCTTTGGCAAGGAGAAGCACCATGAATTTTGAGAATCAAGCGCTGCCCGAATATCCCATTCTCACCCTCTCCATCCTGGGTGCAAACTGGCTGGAGCTTGGCAAAGCCATCGAAGTCGCCGATTCTATCGGAGCGGATGCCATCCAGGTGGACATCGCTGACGGGCACTTTATTCCCACGATTACCCTGGGTGAACGATTGATTCAGCAAATCCGGCAGGTTTCCAGCATCCCCCTGGAAGTACACCTGATGGTTTCCCGTCCCCAGGATTACTTTCGTAAACTGGCGGATTATGGTGCTGATTCGGTCCTCATCCATCCGGAATCCACACCCATCCTCTACGATCGGATCCTGGAAGCCCGTTCCCATGGGTTGAGCGTGGGAGTGGCATTAAATGTCGCCACACCGGTGGAAGCCATCGAATCCGTTCTGCCTTATGTGGATATGGTCACGTTGATGGCAATCTCACTGGGGTATTCCGGCACACCTTTCGTTCCCACCACCATGACGAAAATTAAAAAACTCCGCAGTATGATTGATTCCTGCCCGGATTGCCGGGCGATCATCCAGGTGGATGGCGGCATCAAGTCAGGCAACGTCCATGAAATTACAGTGGCGGGTATGGATAATGTGCTCTCCTCATCCGCAGTGTATAACCAGCCGGATCCTGTCCAGGCGGCAAGGGAGCTGCGTTCGCTGTTTTGTGAACTCTCCCCGCAGCGGCAACGCAACCTGGCGGCATACCTGGAAAAGATTCACTCCCGCCGATAATCCCCATCAATGGAACATAAATCAACCCGCCTGTGAAATTCACAGGCGGGCGATTGTTTTATTTGGATGTCAGCCGGGCTGATTACTCAGCGGTCTCAGGCAATGCAGCACCAGTCTGCTTCTTGATAATCACAGTACTGGATTCGATTGCCATCCAGGCTGCCAGACCGAGGTAGATCAAGCAGGCGATCGGGACGATCATATTGGCGTTGGCGGGGAAGGCAAACACACCATCCTTGACCGTGCTGGTGATGAACATCCGGACCAGCGCCCAGGCGCTCATGATGAACATGAACACGGCGGGGATTAAGGTAGCCAACCAGGCTTTCTTGTTCTTGGCGGTGTTCATCAGCCAGACTGAAATGCCGATGAGTGCCAGACCAGCCAGAAGTTGATTGGAGGCGCCAAACGTCTGCCAGAAAACTCTCCAGGCAGCCACTGGCTTGCCATCCGCACCGGTCAGGGTGACCAGCATGAGCAGGGCGGGAAAACCGCCGGTCAGAACGGTGGCGAAAATTCTACCAAACCAGCCCTTCCAACCTGTAAGTTCCTGGATGATGTAGCGACCCAGGCGGGTGCAGATATCCAGCGTGTCATACACGAAGGTCGTGAATGCCATCAAACCGAAGGAGATGCCAAATGCCGGGGAAACCCCAATAAACTTCATGAAGGATCCGAGTCCCGAGGCATAGATAAAGTTCGGTGACTTGGCGAGGAGGTCATCCCCCTTTGCCACAATCATGACCGTTGTCAGGGCAACCACTGCAACCAGACCTTCAGCCAGCATCATTCCATAACCGATCAACTTGGAATCGCTTTCCTTCTTCAACTGCTTGGAAGTTGTGCCAGAGCCGACCAGACTATGGAACCCGGAGCACGCTCCGCAGGCTACAGTAATAAACAGCATTGGGAACATCGGGAACCAGAATTTGGCTCCAGCTCCAATATTTGTAAATGCAGGATATTCCGCCTTGAAACCGCCAAAGATGATACCGATGGCAGCCACCACCAGCGAAGCATACAGGAAATAACCACCCAGGTGACCGCGGGGCTGCAGGAGTGCCCAAACCGGGACAATTGCGGCAATGAAGCAGTAGACCAGGATGATCATATTCCAGACTTTCTGGGCAGCAAGCGGGGTCTCCAGACCGAGGACGGTTTGCAGGTCAAAGGGGATGTACTTGCCAACCCAGATTGCCACACCCACCAGCGGCAGGAAAATTACAGTCGCCCAGGTCAGGCTGAGTTTTGTGTAGCGAAGTAAAAAGCCCATGATGATCGGGAGAGCCAGGTATAGCAGCGACGATGTGGCGATTGCGCCACCACCAACCGTTTCTCCATTGGCAAGTTCAATTTTGTTGACAAACGCCGAAGTGGTGATATCGGTGAAGGCAACGATGATCATGATCAGGGCGATGTAAATGAACAGGTTGAAACCAATCCAGGCACGCTTGGATACGTTGGTACGGACGGTTTCGGTGATGGAACGACCCTTGTTGCGGATCGAAGCCACCAGGGCGCCCATATCATGCACACCACCAATGAAAATGGAACCACCCAGGATCCAGATGAGAGTCGGCACCCAGCCGAATGCAACACCGGCAAGGATCGGTCCAGTGACCGGACCGGCGGCTGCAATGGCGGAGAAGTGCTGTCCCATCAGGAACTTGGAGTCGGTCGGTACATAGTCCAAGCCGTCTTCCATCTCGACGGAAGGCGTTGTCCGTGAATCATCGAGTTCATAGACTTTCTTGGCGATGAATGTACCGTAGGTGCGATAACCGATGAAAAAGATGATCGCCGCACCGAGAAAAACAAAAAGAATGTTCATAAGTGTTCCTCCTTGCAAAAAGGATTATGAATGGAGCCTAACCGGCGCCACACCAGCCAGGCTGACAAAAAAAAGGGGATTAGGGGAAAATTGAAATTAACACTAACATATTAACCCGCCACAGGCTTGAAAGTAATAGACAATTGTCATAGTTTTAACTTACAATGTTAACCAGTTTAGTACTAAGGTCTATTTACTTCAAAATCCTTTGGGGATGGGTTACGCATTTATTATACTTGATAATGTCAAATTAAATTGTCGCCCAATCCTGGATTCGTCATTAATTTTCGGCGTTTTTTGTCCAATTTTGCCTCAAACCTGTCACGATCAATGATAGATCTCTCGTGTTCGCCCTCACCAATCTTTTCAAGGGGATCCCAGGCTTCCACCTTGAAGCGCAGTCTGCGGTCGTCCACCTCCAACAGTTCTGCCCGGAAAATCACCCTAACACCGACCGGTGTGGCACCCAGGTGCCTTATATTGACCGCAGTTCCCACACTGGTCTGACCCTCAGCCAGGTGCGGCAGGACAATGGCATGAGCCGTCTGCTCCATCAGGCTGATCATACGGGGCGTGCTTAACACTGGCGGAAGGGTGAGACCTCCCCCCAGGCGCGCTGTATCCGATTCCTGCACTACAATTGCCTTTTCACCAATCATTCCGGGTTCAATCATTATCTGGTAATCTCCTTCATCAGCCATTCCATTAATTTTACAGGATTGCCACAACCTCTGCCATATCAGCTTCCATGCCCGCTTATGGGGTTTTTTTAATTTACATCATCCCAAATGCCTTCCAGTTGGGCTACCTCTGCACCCGAACAATTTCCTCCGGATCTGCAAGGTATAGAAGTTATCCCGAAGCCCCGGACAATATTTGCTTAATTGTACATGATCAACTGATACCATAAATCATTAATTTTCCCGGCTTTTCTGCCAGATACCTGAATGCAACCTTAAGTTGGGTCATTATGCCAAAAATATGCGGAGCTGGGTTTTGATTTCATCGTATGGTAACTCTGTTTTATTGTTGACAAAATCCCTGTAGTTTATCGTTATTGATTTGACAAATCATCCTGGAACGAATAAGATATGAATGGATCGTTTTCGCCCCTGTGTGATCCACGTGATCCACAGGTAGTTATGTAACACAGTTAAACCTAGTTTTTTAAGAAGGAGAACCATGAAAAAGTTCGTTTCCCTATTTTCCATCGTGCTCGTACTGACCATGCTGCTCAGCGCCTGCACACCCGCCGTGACACCCACTGAGGAAACCGAAACCCAGGTTCCAACAGCTGAAGAAATCAAGCTGGTTGTTTGGGACCAGTTCTACCGCGATGTGGAAAGCGGTGTGATGGATACACTCAACACCGAATTTGAAGCCGCCCATCCCGGTGTCAAAATAGAACGTGTCGTCAAAACCCTTGATGATCTCAAAGTCACCCTGAAGCTGGCTCTCTCCGAAAGTACCGGACCGGACGTGGCTCAGGTGAACCAGGGGCGCAGTGATATGGGCGCCATGGTCCAGGCTGATTTACTCCTGCCGCTCAACGATTATTCGACACAGTACAAGTGGGGTGACCGCTTCTCCACTTCAGTAGCCAGCCGCAACAGCTTCACCCCCGATGGCAAGACCTTCGGCGAAGGCAACCTGT
This sequence comes from uncultured Anaerolineaceae bacterium, assembly GCA_937863865.1. Classification (GTDB taxonomy): domain Bacteria; phylum Chloroflexota; class Anaerolineae; order Anaerolineales; family Anaerolineaceae; genus CALMHE01. The sequence goes on from CALMHE010000316.1 coordinate 8,351, forward strand.
ACGGTGTCAGCCCCACCGCCGAAGTTGTGGGTGTCTATTACAACAAGGGCATCTTTGACGCCAACGGCTGGACCATTCCTGCCACCTTTGACGAGTTTGAAGATCTGCTTGCGAAAATCAAAGCCAAGGGCATCACCCCCATCTCGTTTGGATCACTTGATGGCTGGAATGCCATTCATGAATTCAGCGCCGTGCAACACATCCTGGTTTCGCTGGACTATATCAACAACTTTGTATATGGCGTCAACAATGCCACCTTTGACACTCCCGAAAATCAGCAAGCGGCTGCCGTGATGCAGGATTGGGTTGCCAAGGATTACTTCTCACCGGATTTCTCCGGAGTCGGTTATGATGACAGCAACAAGCTCTTCAAAACCGGGGAAGGCGCCATGACCATTACCGGATCCTGGCTGGCTGGCGAGTTGATTGGTGACACCGATCAGCAGTTCGGTTTCTTCCTGCTGCCCGCCAACCCGGATCACACCCGGCTGGCAATCGGCGGGGTGGGCATTCCCTTTGCCATTCGCAAGACCACGACCCATGCCGACCTGGCTGCCGAATATCTCGACTGGATGGTCAGCCCGCGGGCGGCTCAACTTTGGGCTGAAGCCGGGATGATGCCTGCCATGACCATTCCCGAAGGCACCAATGTGGATGAAGGATCCCTCTTCGCGGATACCCTGAAAGCCTGGGATACAATCAACAAGGAAAATGCGGTCGGTCATTACATCGACTGGGCAACCCCCACCTTCTATGACACGATCGTGGCAGAACTGCAAAAATTGTTCGGCGGTGAAACAGACCCTGCGACCTTTACAGCAGCTGTCCAGGAAGATTACGCCAAATTCCTCGAAACAAATCAATAATCAAAAACTTGAATGCCCGCCTCCCCGGGGGGAGGCGGGCAGATTTTACCGCCCACCGGAGAAGCCTCATGAATGATCAGCGCCGCTGGCCGGGCGAATCCCGTTTTCACGGCTGGCTGTATCTCCTGCCTGGTCTCCTTATTTATCTTGTCTTTATTTTTTACCCCATCATCGAAACCATCCGCACCAGTTTTTACCGGTGGGATGGCTTCAGCAGCAACCGCGTCTTTATTGGTCTGCAAAACTATGCCAGCCTGTTGGGGGATGGGCAGTTTCTGAAGGCTCTACTCAACAACATCACCTTTATTATTTTTTACAGCATCATTCCACCATCGCTATTACACCAATATCCATTTATACATACACCAGGATAAGCCTTCAACCGGCTTGTCCTTCTTTTTTTTTATTATCACTCTCCTATAGCAGACAAATATCCATCTCACCACACACAACTGCATCTGACACCAATAAACACCACTCATCACTTTCCACTTTCCTAGCCATCTACAACCATCAACTGATTACTCAACTGCACCAACCCACCAAATACACCACCACACCAAAAAAACAGACGGTTAACCACGCAGGTCGGAGTATTACGCGCGTCGGGAGGGGGCGTCCTGCTCGTCGGGGGGGCGTCGTCGGGCCTCAAACCCCCCCCCTCAATTGCTATCAATCGAATTACATCGGATGCGATATGGTTGCGATATATGCAGG
>CALMHE010000317.1 GCA_937863865.1 uncultured Anaerolineaceae bacterium
CTTGACTACTTAATTCAACGAATAAATCAGAAGATAAATAAAGCTACTGGCGGGATCCTGGCGGTGGTACAACAAGCTTTTATTACTGCAACCCACGCCCGTACAAGTGAGGCAGCCGCCAGTATGGCTTATTATGCTTTTTTCTCACTGTTTCCCATGTTGTTGTTTCTGGTTGTTGCGGGCAGCTTTTTCCTGGAAAAGGATTGGGTATATCAGGAGATCATGACCTTCGTGAGGAATTTCGTTCCTCTTATCGAACCACTTATCGCTGATAACATTGGAAAAATCATTAATTTGCGTGGTCCTGTTGGTTTGATTGGTTTGGGAGGATTATTATGGTCAGCGACAGCATTTTTTGCAATCATGGTGCGGAATATCGACCGTGCCTGGCCTCATAATCGTCCTCGAAATTTAATCGAACAAAGGATTTTTGCAATTGAAGTGATCGGAGTCGTAACTGTGCTCCTGTTTGCATCCTGGGTTCTCAATACAGCCGTCAACTATATTCCAAAAATAATACCTGCTTTTGATGTCAAAGCCTTGGGGGGGGTTATTGTCTGGTTGACCATCGTTCCAAGGTTAATTTCCTGGGTGACAACCTGGTTGTTTTTTTATATTCTTTATCGGTATGTTCCTGTAGCAAAGGTTGAAAACATGGCTGCATTAATCAGCTCCATCCTTGCGGCAATTGCCATGCAAGCAACCGGTGCAGGGATTGGTTGGTTATTTCAAAAAGGTTTGATCCGATATGACCTGGTATATGGATCCTTGGGAACAATTGCTTTATTAATGTTTTGGATTTATATCAGCGGATTTATTATTCTTTATGGCGCTCACCTCACATCAGCAATTCATCGCTCCCGGCAAATTGTCGCCAGCGTTTTAAGTTGCATGGATCATGAATAACAATTTCATTTTCTTTATCCCTAAACATTCCTTTGTGTTTGGGAGGGATTTATGAATCCACCGATCGAAGATCCTTTACGGCGACGATTTGTGTTGGTTTCTGTTGCTATGGGCATATTCCTGGCGACAATCGACAGTAGCATTGTGAATGTGTCCCTGCCAACCATGGTCGATCAGTTGAAAACTACTTTCTCACTTGTCCAATGGGTGGTGTTGGGCTATTTATTAACGGTCACGACGCTTATGTTGACCATTGGACGGTTGGCGGATATTTTCGGCAAGAAAAAAATTTATCAAACTGGAATGATTGTCTTCACCCTTGGATCCATTTGTTGTGGTACTTCGACAACGATTGGATGGTTGATTGCCTTCCGTGTATTTCAAGCAATTGGAGCAGCAATGTTGATGGCACTGGGGAATGCCATCGTAACCGAGTCATACCCGGAAAATCAGCGTGGTCAGGTTTTGGGAATCAGCGGGTTAATGGTTTCCCTGGGAGTCATCGCAGGACCTATGCTGGGAGGATTAATCCTGGATGCACTCAACTGGCGCTGGATATTTTTTGTAAATATTCCCATTGGATTGATCGGACTGATCATGGTTCAGTTATTTGTACCGGATTTTCGTCCAATTCACATACAAAAATTTGATTTATGGGGATCGATTCTATTATTTATTGGTTTATTGTTATTTTCACTTTCAATGACAATAGGACAGAATTCGGGATTTGGTCAAATTATCCCATGGGCTGTTTTATTGGGGGGGTTATTTTTACTGGGAGTATTTTTATTGCATGAGATGAAAACTGAATCTCCATTAATCAATCTTGGATTATTTCGAAACAGGTTATTTCGGATAAACATTCTTACGGGTTTTATGACCTTCATTATTTCATCGGGCTCCATCCTGTTAATACCTTTCTACTTGGAAAATGTTCTCATGTATGATCATCGAACAATTGGCTTATTAATGGCTGTGATTCCCATAACCATGGGTATTACCGCACCGATTTCGGGGACCTTATCCGATCGATATGGATCCAGGTTATTAACAACAATTGGATTGGTGTTCCTAATATTGGCTTATTTGAGTATTACCACATTGAATGAAAATACAACTCAAATTGGTTATATCCTTCGATTTATTCCGGTTGGAATAGGCACTGGTCTGTTTCAATCTCCAAATAACAGTGCCATATTGGGATCCGTTCCCAGAAATTCATTGGGAGTTGCTTCGGGGTTATTATCCTTAACGAGGACATTGGGGCAGACCACAGGCATTTCCATCATGGGAACAATCTGGGCAACCCGGGTTCAATTCTACGAATGGAGTCTAGGTAACATTAAAGCTCAAGTACGAGGAATACAGGAAACAGCCACAGTCATGGTCATCTTGTTTGGAAT
>CALMHE010000318.1 GCA_937863865.1 uncultured Anaerolineaceae bacterium
CCTGCTGTTCTACATCTATCTCAACGCATGTTGGATTGTGCTATTTTTTGTTTTTGGAGCCCACAATGTTGACAGGAATACCAAGAAAAAGTCCATTTTCTTTACCTATGTAAGGATTATCGTCTTTTACTTCTTCTTCTTCCTGATGTACTTTCAGGCTGTTCCGTTGCAATACTACCCAAGGCATCACCTTAAATACCTCTTTGCACTCTTTTTCTTCTCCTTGATTCTTTGGAAGTTTGTACTATACTACGCCTTCTACTTCTACCGTAAATATGGTTACAACTATCGGAATGTTATCATTTTAGGATATGGGAACAAAGCTAAGGAGTTGGCCAAGTACTTCCTCACCAATCCCTGGCACGGATACCGGTTCCTTGGCTTCATCGACAAGGAGGTGAATTTAAAACGACGAATTATGGGTTCGTGGGATGATCTGAAAAGTTTTATCGAGGCCAACGATATCAACCAGGTTTACATATCATGGGATACCATTCCCCGAAGTGTGCTGGATGATGTGTCGAACCTCCTTGCCGACTACCCCATTAAGATCAGGATTTTACCCGATTTGGAGAACTTTGCCTACAAAAGTGCCGAGCTGGTGAACTACGGTATGGTGCCTGTGCTACAAATCCATCCGGGACCCCTCAGCTTTTGGTATAACCGCCTGCTGAAGCGCTCTTTCGACATTGCCATATCCCTGATTGTCATCATCGGCATTCTCTCGTGGTTTTCGCTGATTCTCTATATTTTAGATTTAATCTTCTACAGGCAGGGCATCATTTTCAACCAGGAACGGACCTGTATCGATGGCAAGGTATTCACATGCCATAAATTCCGCTCTATGCAAAAGAATGACGAAAGCGATACAGTGCAGGCCACGCGTAACGATAAAAGGGTTACCCGCGTAGGGCGCTTTTTGCGCAAATGGAGCCTCGATGAGATGCCGCAATTCGTCAACGTGCTCAAAGGAGAAATGTCCATTGTGGGCCCCCGCCCACACATGATAAAACACACCGAAGAGTACCAGAAACTGGCAGACGATCTGGCTTACACCAACTTCAACAGCCCCGAAGAACGTATTGCCGGTCTGGAACAGGCTCTGCGGCTCTCCCTCGAGAACTCCATGCATGTCTGGCTGATCGACGGCAAGCGCTTCATCCCCTACAAGGAAGGCTTGACGGTTACCTATGACCTGGCAGCTGGTGTGTCTGGCGCACAGATCTGGCCTTACACCCTGCGCTACACTGACCAGGAAGGCGGCACACTCAAGTGGGGTTCCCCCGACCTGTTTGTTGACCCCATCAACCCGGTCGCTGGCTCCAACTGGGCATTTGACCAGCCTATCGTCCGCGCAACCTATGATGAAGGCTACATGTACGATCCGTACACCGGTCTGATCTGGCCGCTGCGCTTCGAAAAAGCTGAAATCACCGTTCTGGAAGGTCTGCCTGTTGGCAAGACCCATGATTGGGTGACCCTCGATTTTGCCCCCGAAATCACCGTCCCCGAAGACGCCATTGTTGACTGGGATGCCGTCAATCAGAAGTTCATCACCGCGGCCGAGAAATTCCCCGAGGGAATGACCGCCAAGGTCAAGAGCGTGGTTTACTATCCTGAAACTCTCTTCACGGATGTGAAGAACCAGGACGGAACCACCATGGACATCGCTGACTTCCTGTATACCTGGATCCTCGATCTGGATATTGGCAAGGAAGGTTCAGCCATTTATGACGAATCCATGGCATCCAATGTCGAAGCCAAACTGGAAGCTTACAAGGGCTTCAGGTTCATCTCTGAAGATCCATTGATTGTTGAAGCCTGGTCTGACAACTGGCAGATCGATGCTGAAATGAACATTACCGCCATGTTCCCCACTTTCAACTATGGCTATGCCCCGTGGCACACCATGGCAGCTGCCGCCCTGGCGGATGAAGCTGGTGAACTGGCATTCTCGGCTGCCAAGGCTGAAGCCACTTCCACCGAAACCAAGACGGTTGAATGGTTAAGCCTCGTTGGCGGACCCAGCCTGGACATCCTGACCAAGTACCTCGATCAGGCAATCGCTGACCAGTACATCCCCTACGAATCAGTTCTGGGTGCATACATCACTCCGGATGAAGCCGTGGCCCGCTACCAGGCAGCCAAGGACTTCTATGGCAAGTACGGTCACTACATGATCGGAAATGGTCCCTACATCCTGAATGAGGTTCATCTGACCGAAAAGGTCGCCACCCTGATCACCAACCCGGACTATGTTGACCTGTCGGACACCTGGGCTCGCTTCAGCGCCCCCATGATTGCCGATGTTGAGGTTGATGGTGAAGCCAGTGTTGTTGTAGGTACCGAATTCACATTCGATGTGAACGTGACCTTCAATGGCGAAGCCTACCCGTCCCAGGACATCAAGGAAGTCATCGGCTTGCTCTATGATGCGACCGGAAAAATCGTCAAGGTGCTCGATGGCGAAATGGTGGAAGAAGGACTCTACAAGTTCACCGTTCCGGCGGATCTCTCTGCCACGATGGAAGCCGGCTCCAGCAAGTTGGAAGCCGTGGTGGTTCCCTACGTGGTAGCCATTCCGACCTTCAGCGCATTTGAATTCGTGACGGTCAAGTAAGTCTGATTGAACGTCGATCCTAATACTTAGCACGAAAGGGAGGGGCAAGGTACTCCACCTGCCCCTCCCTATACTACTGAGGAGGTATGATCGCATGGGCTCAGTCGCTGAGAGCACAACCCCCATCGCAGAGAAGAAGAAAACCGGGTCTTCAAGCACTCTGTCAAGGGTTCTGAAGTACTCCGGAGTAAGGCTGTTATCCTTATTTCTAACAGTTGTTGTGGGTATATACCTGACCATCATCATCGCCAATATGGGCGGGTATGTCGATAAAATGATGAAATCCCAAATCCAGGAAACCATCACCATGCAGATTGCCATGAATCCAGCTTACGAAAAGATGGATCCGGCAACCAAAAACAAGCTGACCCAGGAAAAAATTCAAAGCGAGGTGGAACGCTTGAAACTGGATCAACCGGTGATGATCAAAACCATTGGACATCTTAAAAATGCATTAACCTTGAATCTTGGGCGTGCCATGTTAATGTCCAGTGATCAGGGGTCCCGGAATGTCCGTTCAATCATATTGGAGCGAATACCTTACACATTATTATTAATGGGGACAGCCAATCTGATCCTATTTTTTGCGACTCTTTTCCTGGCGCTGGCGCTTTCCCGCAAGTATGGCAGTGTGTGGGATAAAATCGTCATCGCACTTTCGCCAACCTCCTCCGTACCGCCATGGTTTTATGGCATATTCCTGATCCTGATTTTTGCTGCCGTCCTTCGAATTCTGCCTTTTGGGGGAGTAATTGATGCACCTGTCCCAAAGGATTTGTTGGGACGTGCATTAAGTATTTTAAAACATCTCATTCTGCCTGCCAGTTCCTTAATCCTCGCATCATTTTTCTTAAGCATCTATAACTGGCGTACCTTTTTCCTGATTTATTCCAGCGAAGATTACGTGGACACAGCCAAAGCCAAGGGGCTGCCTGACCGCGATATTGAACGACGTTACATCCTGCGACCAACACTGCCGACCATCATTACAAGTTTCGCACTTATGTTGATTGGTATGTGGACTGGTGCCATCATCACCGAAACGGTATTTCTGTGGCCTGGTCTCGGTCGGATCACTTATAAAGCCATTGGATTGTTTGACACACCGGTGATCGTTGGCACAACGATCCTCTATGCCTATTTGCTGGCTATTACTGTATTCCTGCTGGACTTCATTTATGCACTTGTGGATCCACGGGTCAAAATTGGCGGCAGTGGAGGTGCAAAATGAAGCGATTCCTCGACACCCTGAAAGGGATAAAACAATATCCCACCGCCATTTTTGGGGTCATCGTTGTTTTGGCGTTGCTGATTTCAGCATTGGTTGTGGTCATCACCATCCCGTATGATACCGCCATAACGACATGGCGCGGCGGTGAAGAGATTGTATATAAAAATCCGCGTAATGCTCCCCCCACCTGGTACAACTGGTTTCGCAAGGAAAAACTTGTCGAGTCCTTCGATTTGAAGGAAGGTGATGAAAATGTCACCGTCGAGGAGGAGGTTACCGAAGGCGGCACAAAAATCAAGACCGTCACCTTTGCCTTTGACTATGAATATGATTCGTTCCCGCAGGACATTCAACTGTATTTTAAATCCGAATATCAGGCAAAGCAGCCATTTGTTTCGGTAAAAATGATTACCCCGGATGAACGTGAAATTAAACTGCAAAATTTCACCATCGGTAAAACTTATACCTATCCATTCCTGCAGGATCAGAAGCTGATGAAACGTCTTGGGGGAGTGACGCCCAATATCGGCTTGTTCCTGGATCCGGAATCAGCGGAACAAAAATCGATCAAGGGTACTTATCGGGTGGTGGTGGAAGCCGTCTGCTTTGAGCCGGATTCCGATGTGCATCCCGAGTTCGTATTCCATGGTCAGGTGTTTGGCTGGGCTGGCACGGACCATATGCGCCGCGACCTGTCACTGCCGCTATTATGGGGCATTCCGATTGCATTATCGTTTGGTTTACTGGCAGCCCTGGGAACTTCATTGTTGACCATGATCATTGCTGCCATCGGCACCTGGTTCGGTGGTTTTGTGGATGCTCTCATCCAGCGCATCACCGAAGTCAACATGGTTTTGCCCTTCCTCTGCATCCTGATCATGATCGGAACATTTTATCCCAGCGGAAGGAGCATCTGGACCATTTTGGGAGTAACCATTCTCCTTTCCATCTTCACCGGCGGCATCAAGAGCTACCGTGCCATGTTCATGCAGGTGAAGGAATCGACATATATTGAAGCAGCGAAGGCTTACGGCGCCAGCGACAGCAGAATTATCTTCAAGTATCTGATCCCGCGCATGATCCCCCTGCTGCTGCCGACCTTAATTTCCTCTGTTCCATCTTTTGTATTCCTGGAAGCTTCCCTTGCCTTGCTCGGGATTGGTGATCCGGTTTTACCCACCTGGGGCAAGATGATCAATGAAGCTTACAATAATGCAGCTCTCTACCGCGGCTGGTATTACTGGATAATGGAACCAGCAGTTCTGCTGATGATCACCGGTTTGGGTTTTGCAAGCCTCGGTTTTGCACTCGACCGTATCTTTAATCCACGCTTGCGAGGGGTCTAAGGGTCATGACCGAAAAAATATTATTACGAGTTGAAAATTTAAAATTGTATTTCAGGGCTTCCAAGGGTGTGGTGCAGGCGGTGGACAATGTGGATCTGCCGTTAAGTACCAATGAAGCTGTCGTCATCATTGGTGAATCCGGCTGCGGAAAATCATCCATGGCGAAAGCTTTGCTGCGTCTTTTACCCCGCAACGTGGATACCTATACCGGAAGGGTTTTCCTGAACGGTACGGAAATCATGGGGATGGATGATGAGACCTTCCGCAAGGAAATCCGCTGGGTGAAAATGTCCATGGTGCCGCAGGCAGCGATGAACTCGCTGAACCCGGTACTGAAGGTGGGCGACCAGGTGGCGGAACCGATGATTGTTCACCACGGAGTAACCAAGGAAGCCGCCCTGGAGCAGGCGAAAGCCATGTTCCAGCGGGTGGGGGTGCCGGTGGATTTTGTCAACCGTTATGCGTTTGAACTGTCCGGCGGCATGCGCCAGCGCGTGGCAATTGCTATGGCACTGGTAACCCTGCCCGATCTTGTCATTCTGGATGAACCCACCTCCGCATTGGATGTGTTGACCCAGGCGAACATCATGAACCTGCTTAAGCGCATCAAGAAGGAGATATCCACCAGTTTCATCCTCATCACCCACGATATTGCCACCTCCAGTGAGCTGGCGGATCGTGTGGCGGTGATGTATGCCGGGCAGATCGTGGAAGTGTGCGATTCGCACCGCTTCTTCAGCGCCCCGCTCCATCCGTATTCAGCCAAACTCATGGCATCCGTTCCCAAGCTGCGCGCCAAGACGGAACCGGATTTCATCACCGGACAGCCGCCCAGCCTGATCAATCCACCCACGGGCTGCCGCTTTGCTGCCCGCTGCCATAAACGGTTTGAAAAATGTGATGAAGAACCACCCGCGATCACCCAGGATGGACGCCTGGTGAAGTGCTGGCTTTACACATGAGACTAGGAGAATAAAACATGACAGTAGAAGCTCAAGTGATTGAAGAACCCCAGGTCTCAGAGCACGGCGCGCTTTTATCCGTCCAGAATTTGCACGTCTGGTTTGAACTGCGCCGGTTTGGCTTCGGCAGAGCTGGTTATGTGCGGGCGGTGGATGGCGTATCCTTTGACCTGTATCACGGCGAGGCGGTTGCAGTGGTCGGCGAATCCGGCTGCGGCAAGTCCAGCCTGATGAAAACCATCCTGGGGATTAACATCCCCACCAAGGGTGATATTGTCTTTAACGGCATGAAGATGAGCGATTTTAGCCGCGCCAATTTACGCTGGTATCGCTCGCAGGTTGGCTATGTCCAGCAGGATCCCTACGGAGCACTGCCGCCCTTCATGACCATCCAGGGAATCCTCGAAGAGCCCTTGATCATCAACGGCATCCGGAGTCGATCGGAACGGCTGGACCGCATCTACAAGGTTCTGGAAGAAGTCAAGATGACTCCTGTGGATGAATTCCTGCCCAAGTTCCCCCACATGATCAGCGGTGGACAGCAGCAGCGCGTGGTGATTGCCCGCGCCATGATCAACAATCCCACTCTGCTGGTTGCGGATGAACCTGTTTCGATGCTGGATGCCTCGGTGCGTGTTGAAATCCTCAAGCTGCTGCGCGGCTTGCAGGAGAAACACAAGCTGGGTGTGATTTACATCACCCACGATCTTTCCACCGTGCGCTACTTTTCGGAATACATCTTCGTCATGTATGCCGGCGAAATCATCGAGAAAGCCCGTGTGGATGACCTGCTGAGCAATCCCAGCCATCCGTACACCCTGGCACTGCTGGCGGCAACCTCGGATCCCGATCCCAAGAACGTGGACGAGCTGCAGGAAGTGCCCCCCGGAGAACCGCCAAGCCTGGTGAAACCTCCGGCTGGCTGCCGGTTCCACCCGCGCTGCGGGCACATGATTGATGGTTTGTGCAACGTGGAACGTCCTCCGGAATTCAAGCGTGGTCCCGGACACCGTGTTTCATGCTGGTTATTCAGGGATGCTGGATAGAGTCTCACCCACAAAAATGATGATCATCGGTGTTTCGTTAATGATCATCGGTGTCGTCTTACCGTGGCTGATGGTCCTGCAGCTCATCAAGCCGACGTTTTTCCTAACGTTTCTCTCACACGGCTGTTCGGTGTCGGGAATGTTCCTGGGATTCTTGGGAATTTTTAACTACGTCAAAACCAAACGACGGTGACCAATTTTATTCAATAATCCATTGGGCGGGTCTGTAAAGACCCGCCTTTTTTTTATTCCACCCGGTTGTAAAGGATGTCATCCAGCATTTTACCCGCCGGCAATCAAAGCAATGCCAGGTCATTTTCTGCTATAATGTTCAAACCGTTGCTGATATGCGGTCATTCCCCCTTATTATTGGAGCAATTGCATCCATGATGACAACCGGACTGCTCAATATTCGCAATCTTAAAACTTACTTTTACACCGAGGACGGGGTGGTGAAAGCCGTGGACGGATTGGATTTGCATGTAATGCCCGGCGAGGTCCTGGGGCTGGTGGGTGAATCCGGCTGCGGCAAGAGTGTCACCTCGCTTTCGGTCATGCGCCTGGTGGGGCATCCCGGTAAAATTGTGGAGGGGGAAATATATTTTGAGGGAAGGGATCTGCTCACGCTGCCCGAATCGGAGATGATGGAAATCCGCGGCAACCGCATTTCCATGATTTTCCAGCAGCCGCAATCCAGCCTGAACCCCGTGTTTCAGGTGGGTTCACAGGTGGCGGAGGTTTTCCAGATTCACGAAAAGGTGAAAAAGCAGGAAGCCTGGGAGCGGGCAGTGGAGCTGTTCAAGCTGGTGGGCATCCCTGACCCGGACCGCAAGGTTCTGGCATACCCGCATGAAATGTCCGGTGGTCAGGCACAGCGGGTGATGATTGCCATGGCGCTGGCGCTCAACCCCAAGTTATTGATTGCCGACGAACCCACGACCGCGCTGGATGTGACCATCCAGGCGCAAATCCTCAGCCTGATGCAGGGTCTGCGTGAACGATTGGGCACATCGGTCATCCTCATCACCCACGACCTGGGCGTCATTTGGGAGATGGCGGACCGGGTGGCGGTCATGTACGCCGGGCAGGTGGTCGAGGAGGCGCCGGTGACAGTGCTGTTTGAGCAGCCCCGGCATCCCTACACGCGGGGTCTGATCGGCTCCATCCCCGTGCTGGGCAGGATTCAACACCGGCTGGAGGTGATCCCGGGGATGGTTCCCAATTTGGTCAATTTACCACCGGGTTGTCGTTTTGCCCCGCGCTGCACGGCGCGCCAGGAAGCCGGGCTGACCATTTGCTGCGAAAAATCTCCCGACCTGATGGCGGTTGATGCCGGTCACCAGGTGCGGTGCTGGCTGTATCAAACCATTCAAAACCCCTTGTCGGAGCTGGCATGAGCGAATTGACCCTGGAAGGACATTCTCCGGATCTGGTGGTTGTCAACCATTTGAAAAAATATTTCCCCGTACCCGGGGGGTTGTTGCGCCGGACGATTGGATGGGTGAAGGCGGTGGACGATGTCAGCTTCGTCGTCCAGCGCGGCGAGACACTGGGTCTGGTGGGTGAATCCGGCTGCGGAAAAACCACAGTGGGTCGGACCATCCTGCGGCTCATTTCATCCACTGGCGGAACCGTATTGTTTAATGGTCAGGATGTGTTTTCACTGCCGCCCGAGGGATTGAAAACCCTGCGCTGCAACATGCAGATCATTTTCCAGGATCCGTATGCTTCGCTGGATCCGCGCCTGCCGATTGGTGAGTCGATCATGGAGGGCTTGCGCATCCATCGGATTGGCACACCAGCCGACCGGGTTGACCTGGTGATCAGCACACTCAAACGGGTGGGGTTGGAGGATTACCATGCCCGCCGCTACCCGCACGAATTTTCCGGAGGTCAGCGTCAGCGGATTGGGATTGCCCGCGCCCTGGTACTCAACCCCAGCTTCATCGTCTGCGATGAGCCGGTTTCGGCGCTGGATGTGTCCATCCAGTCGCAGGTGCTGAATCTGTTGAAGGAACTCCAGGAAGATTTGGGGTTGACCTACCTTTTCATTGCCCACAACCTGAGTGTTGTCGAACACATTTCGAACCGGGTGGCAGTGATGTACCTTGGAAAGATGGTGGAACTGGCGGAACGGGAGGAACTCTTCCGGAATGCCATGCATCCCTACACGCAGGCGTTAATGTCCGCCATACCGGTGCCGGGCAGGCGGGTAAAATCCGGGCGAATCATCCTCAAGGGGGATGTTCCCAGTCCGCTTAATCCGCCGGGGGGCTGCCGCTTCCATCCGCGCTGCCCCAGGGCTGAGGAAATCTGCTCCAAACAGGAGCCCGAATTCTGTGAAAAATCCAAAGATCACTGGGTTGCCTGCTGGGTGGATTAAATGACAGGGAGTGAAATGATTGGAAAACATGTATTGATCGTGGATGATGCGATCGAACTGGGGCGGCTGCTCCAATCTGCGGTCAGGACAATTGATCCGGATCTGAATTTGATCGTAGTGCCATCGGCTGAAGAGGCGATCCTCGCCAGCAGCCGCCAACAATTAAATTTGCTGATTACCGATCTGCGGCTGCCGGGTATGAGCGGTTTTGAGCTGGCTGAACGGATGCGCAAACATAATCCCACCCTGGAAGTGATATTAATTACCGGGATGACCGACCGTGCCCTGCGCAAGCAGGCTGAGGAAATGGGTGCAGGTTTCTTTACAAAACCACTGAAAATGGATGAATTCCTGATGGCTGTGCAGAGAAGTCTGGGCGGTGCCCCGGCATCGCTGCCGGTTGAACAGCCGTCAATACCGGCGGAGCCCCCAAAGCGGAAGCGCTCCCCATCACCCGCCATGCCGGATACAGCGCTCATGGATGTGCTGACGGTCTTGCAACAGGAGACCGGCGCCAATGTGGCGGTTTTGTTCAATTCAAATGGCGAGGTGGAGATGTCCGCCGGCACCCTGTCCAAGGGATTCTCCAACCGCTGGCAGGCAGCCATGCTGGCATCATTGGGTGAGGATTCTCCACTGACAAAGGCTGCTGGCAGCCAGACCGGGGCGCGGGTAGTCATCCTGCGGGATGCCGACCAGGATTTGTTGGCGGCTGCGGTTCGCGGGGGTATTTTGGCAATTTCAGTTCCCTCATCCCACCGGGCGCTGCGCCTGGCACTGGCACTGGAGGAATTATTGACCGCCCAGGCAGCCATGGAAAATATTATCGAAAAAGGGGGGGAAGGCGTGATCATGTCCATAAAGAAAGAGGCGGATGCCGGAGATAAAGAGGCAAAGGTGGAGGAGAAGCCGGCTGAAGCACTTGAAAAACCCCGGAGTAAAACCGGCAGGTTAAAAACGAAAACCGGGGAGTTGGACATCCAGCCTTCCACGGGGGAACTGGAAAGCGCTTTAAAAAAGAACGCCCGTGCCCGCAAGGCAAAGGACGCCGATGCGTTCTGGGAGCAGGCGACTGCTTCCTCCACACCGGCAATCACCCGAGCGGATGTACTCAGCTTTGACCAGGCGGAGGAACTGGGATTAACCCCTCAGCAGGATGAAGCGGAGGAATAAATTCAGCCAGCCATGTAGGCGATCGAAATCGTTCCGGGTCCCACGTGGGATCCGATGACCGGGCTGACAAACGAGGGGATGTTTTCCAGTGGATGAAATTTATCCTCCAGCCGTTCGGTCAATATGACTGCTTCATCGGGGCAGGCGGCATGGAAGACCGAGATACGCACCGGTTCACGCCCATTGATTCCCTGCTCCACCAGGTCCACGAGGCGGTCCAGTGCCTTGCGGCGTGAAATGACACTGCCTGCAGCTTCAATTTTTCCATCGCGGATTTCAAGGATGGGTTTGATGTTCAGTGCTGAACCCAGCAGCCGTTTGGCACCGCCGATGCGACCGCCGCGCACCAGGTAGGTGAGGGTGTCAACAGTGAAATAAACCCCGATATGCTGGTAAGCCTGGTTTGCCACATCCAGGCATTCCCCCAATCCGGCTCCATCCGCGGCAGCGCGGGCGGCGGCAAGTACCTGAAAACCCAACGCCATCGAGACCAGCCGGGTATCCACGATTTCCACCCGGTCGGATTTGACGTTTTCCTTTGCCATCAGTGCTGATTGATAACTGCCGGATATGCCGCTGGAGATGAATAATCCCAGCACGAAATTACCCTCATCCAAAACACTCCGGAACATCCGCTCCAGATCAAACACCCCCAGCTGGCTGGTGGTGGGAATGGCGGATGTGGTTTTCATCTTCTCATAAAATTCATCCGGCTGGATGTCCAAACCATCCCGGTAGTTTTTTCCTTCCCAGGTGAGGGTGAGGGGAATAACTCGAATTCCATATTGTTCGATATATTGTTGGGGCAGGTATGCGGTACTGTCAGTGATTATCACTACTTTGGACATGAGGACTCCTTCTCCGGATGTTCTTCCAAAATGCCACCAGATGATAATTCAATGCGGTGAATTATACCAAATTCATTCCTCTTCTTTTTATCATATAAACAGTGTGTCATCCATGGTTCCATCTTCTATTCCCAATCATTCATCCGGGAGGGGCAGCAGAAGGATCGATTCCTCCATTACTTCAGCCTGAATGGCGCCCTTGGAGAGTTCCAGCAGGTCTGCCTGGAGACCGGGCAGGAATTCCTGTGGCAGGCGCAGGGTGAGGGTCACATCGACAGCGAAGGTCTCGTCCAGTATTTCAGTTTTATGCAGGTCTGCCAGCCGGCGGAGGCGTTCCAGCAGGTTGTAGGGAGCTGCCAGCATGACCGTCACGGCAGGGGTTTTGACAGCCCGCGGCACGGCATCCACCACGCTGCGAACTGCGCCGGAATATGCCCGCACCAGACCCCCAGTGCCCAGCCTGGTTCCCCCAAAATAACGCGTCACCACTGCCACCACATCCCCAAGACCGGATCCCTGCAGGACTGCCAACATGGGTCTGCCCGCGGTGCCGGAAGGCTCGCCGGCATCAGAACAGTGTGTGATGACTGATTCACCCTGCCCGATGACAAAGGCGGGGACGTTGTGGGAAGCATCGCTGAATTCCCCGCGGACGCGCTGGATGAACGCCCGTGCCTGATCCACTGTGAAGACAGGCGCCAGCGT